>CAJOQX010000125.1 GCA_905236865.1 Candidatus Rifleibacteriota bacterium | reverse complement strand
TAAAATGTTAAGATTTATAATATTATTATCAAAGAATATTATGAATTATTTTGTTTCTTAGCTTCTTCTACCATTGCAAATTCTTTCATTACTTTTTCAGCAACAGTAGGTGGTACATCAACATAATGCAATACTTCCATACTAAAGCTTGCTCTTCCTTGCGAAAGCGATCTTAAATGAGTTGAATAGTTGAACATTTCAGCTAATGGAACTTGGCAATCTAATGTTCTCATATCGCCTCTCATTTCCATATTCAAAACTTTTCCTCTTCTAGAATTTAAATTTGCAATAATATCACCTAAATATTGTTCGGGAGTTTCTATTTCAACTTTACAAATTGGCTCACGAAGAACAGGATTAGCTTTTTTCATTCCTATTTTCATCGCTTCTATCGCTGCCGTCTTAAAAGCCATCAAACTAGAGTCTACTTCATGGTATGAACCATCTAATAAAGTTATCTTTACATCAGTAACGGACTTTTTGCATAATGGTCCTTGTTGTAAAGCTTCCTTTACGCCTTGTTCAATTGCAGGGAAAAATGTAGCAGGAACAGTACCACCCTTAACATTTGTTTCAAATAAAATACCTGTTCCACGTGGCATAGGCTCAATATCCATAATCACATGACCATACTGACCACGCCCACCAGTTTGTTTTGCGTGTTTATATTCAGTTTGAACTTTCTTACGGAGACCTTCACGATAAGCAACCTGTGGAGCACCTACAGAAGCCTGCACATTAAATTCTCTTAAAATACGGTCAACAATTATTTCCAAATGAAGCTCACCCATGCCAGAAATTATTGTTTCACCTGTTTCATCGTCCATTGTCGCTTTAAAAGTTGGATCTTCATCCATTAAAGTATGAAGTACAGTACTTAATTTAGTTCTATCTGCCTTTGTTTTAGGTTCAATAGCAACAGAAATTACAGTTTCTGGAAAACTAATTTTTTCTAAAATTGGGTCATCTTTATCATGTGTCAATGTATCGCCAGTTCCGATAGATTTAATACCAACAAGAGCTACTATATCCCCTGCCTGTGCACTATCAATTTCTGTCCTTGTGTTAGCATGCATTTGAACAATACGTCCAACTCTTTCTTTCTGACCTCTAGTTACATTATAAACAGTATCACCGACTTCCAAGGTTCCTGAATAGATTCTAGTATAAACAAGTTTTCCAATATGTGGCATAGTAGCGACTTTAAAAGCCATTGCTTCTAATTTGCCATTAGGGTCAGCAGGTATTTCTATTTCTTCCATATTATCTTGTGTATAACCTATAGATGGAGGAATATCTAACGGAGAAGGCAAATAATCAACAACAGCATCGAGTAACGACTGTATTCCTTTATTTTTAAATGCAGAGCCACAGAGAACTGGAACAATCATATTTTTCAAAGTTGCTTCACGAATAGTTTCTTTTATTAAACTTTCATTTATTTCTTCTTCTGCCATATACTTTTCAAGAATTTCATCACTACAAGAAGCAAGAATATCTATCATATTAGAATGAGCTTCTTCAACAGCATCTAACATATTGACAGGAATATCCCTTTGAACCATTTTTCCTGTAACAGATTTTGGATCTTTTTCCCAAATCCAAGCGGTTTTAGAAACCACATCGCAATGACCTTGAAAATCATCTTCTGCCCCTATTGGCAAAGAAAGAACCAAAGGAAGAGCCTTCAACCTGTCTCTAATTTGAGTTACAACCCTGTTAAAATCAGCCCCAACTCTATCCATTTTATTGACAAAAGCAATTCTAGGAACTGAATATTTATTTGCTTGACGCCACACAGTTTCTGACTGAGGTTGTACACCACCTACAGCACAAAGAAGAATAACTGCACCATCTAAAACACGTAAAGAACGCTCAACTTCTGCTGTAAAATCAACGTGCCCTGGAGTATCAATAATGTTAATTTCTGAATTTTTCCAATGACATTTGGTTGCCGCACTGGTAATGGTTATTCCTCTTTCCTGTTCCTGAACCATCCAGTCCATAGTAGCTGTACCATCGTGAGTTTCACCAATTTTATAATTTCTTCCTGTGAAAAATAATATTCTTTCTGTAGTAGTTGTTTTGCCTGCGTCAATATGGGCAATAATACCAATATTGCGAACTTTTTTTATTGCTTCTGATTGCATATTGTACCTCGAACTATGCTATGAATAAAAGCTGTGACTATATGTTTCATATAAAACACAATGCATAATGTATTCTTAAAAAGAGCTTAAAAATTACTCTTTTTTTATTTGTTAGTCAATAGAAAATTAAAAGCTTAGCAAATATTAAATGTAAATTTCTCTTTTATTCATAAAACTATGATTAAAAAAAATCATAATCTTAAATATGTTGTTTTTAATGTTGATAATTATTGTTTTAGTTGTACACACTAATATAGTGTTATAACAATAACTACCAAACACAACAACAACTTAATTCACTACTCTAAGTTTTGTTCCAGCAGCTGGAGTTGAATCCTTTTCAAAAGGTTGTTTCTTCTTTTCATTATAAATCATATCACGATTTGGCGAAAAAGTAGGAACAATAACTTTGTAAGCTTCAATAACTTCTCTAGGATTAGCCCTAAAAGCAGCTTCTTTTAATTTATTAACCTGCATCATAAGCTCTTCTTCATTAACTTCTTCAGGCTTAGCTATAAATATTTTTTTATTCTTTGTAGCTGTGATACCTTCTGATGCGGTAAGTAATTCTTCATATAATTTTTCGCCTAGTCTGATTCCAGTAAACTTGATTTCAATATCTTTGCCAACTTCAAGACCTGCTAACCTAATTAAATCTTCTGCTAAATCAAGAATCTTAACAGGTTCACCCATATCAAGAATGAATACTTCGCCACCTTTTCCATAAGCTCCTGCTTGAATAACTAGCTTACTAGCTTCAGGAATAGTCATAAAATAACGAATCATATTCGGATGAGTAATTGTTATTGGTCCGCCACGTTCAATTTGTGATTTAAACATTGGAATAACACTACCACGGCTTCCTAAAACATTACCAAATCTAACAGCAACAAATCGAGTAGTGCTTCTCTTAGCAAAGCATTTAACAATCTTTTCAGCAGTTCGCTTGCTTGCCCCCATAACAGAAGTTGGGTTTACAGCTTTGTCTGTAGAAATCATAACAAATCTTTCAACGTGGTATTTGTGAGCTGCTTCTGCAACGTTAAAAGTTCCGCAAACATTGTTTTTGACAGATTCTTCAGGATTTAATTCCATCATTGGAACATGTTTATGAGCTGCTGCATGAAAAACTATATCTGGTCTGAAAGAACTGAAAATATAATCAATCTTGTCTTTATCTTGAACATCGGTAATAATAGGTAATAAAACAGTGTTACCCAAGTCGGGGCTTCTAAGCAATTCTTGATGAATAGTATAAATCGAGTTTTCACCATGACCTAAGAGCAATAACTTTTCAGGTTGAAAAGGAAGAATCTGACGGCAGATTTCACTTCCGATACTTCCGCCAGCACCTGTTACCAACAAGGTTTTACCTGTAATATAAGCGGCTATTTCCGCAAGATTAATTTCAGAAGGTGCCCTACGAAGTAAATCTTCAATCGCAATATCTTTAAGTTGCAAACTAACTAATTTACCAGCTATTAAATCTTGTAAACCTGGCAACGTTTTAAATCTTATATTAGTATTTTGACAAAGCTTAACTATCCTTCGTAACTCTTTTCCAGAAGCTGATGGAATAGCAATTATTATTTCATCAATTTCGTAAATTTTACAAAGTTCATCAAGTTTTTCAGTTTTTCCAACTACTTTTATACCGTGAATGATTTGACCTTGTTTTTCATCAGCATCATCAAGAAAACCAACTACTTCTATAGGCAAATTCATATTGCGTTTAATTTCACGAGCTATACTTTCGCCACCTTGCCCAGCACCAATAATCATTACTCGCTTTGTTTTGCTAGTAGACTTACTAAATAACCAACTTCTCAATGGGCTAATTTCTATAACATTTATTAATGCTCTTGGAGCAATACGTAAACCACCTATAAGCAAAACCAATTGCATCCAATCTATTATAAGAACTGGTTTAACCATAGCAAAATCTGTTATATAAAAAGAAGCAAGAACTTTTATTGCAGAAAAAGTTGTTACAGCAACAAAAATAGCAAAAGCATCTAATAAGGACTGGAAACGTAAAGTTCTATTATATAGCCCTAATATCCAAAATACCAATAAGCCAAAAGGAATTACTGAAGGAATAAACAATATAAGGTCTTGAACCAATTCAGGTTTTAACGAACCATATCTAACCCAAATTGCAGCAAGCATTGAAAAAGTAATACAAATAATATCAGCCAAAACAAAAAGAACTTTCTTTAATGGCGACATATAATGAAATATTTTCTTTTCCATAATCTTCCCTATTTTTATAAGGTTGTTACTTTTGCTAACTAATCGAAATAATAAGTAACGAATATTAACATAACATTACAAATATGTCATTTTTTTTATTTAGTCAACTACCAAAGTTTAAATTCAAAGTTTTTTTAAAGCATATTTTATAGAAATTTATATTTTAGCTTGAACTCTATAAGTAAAAATAGTTTCATGAAAATAAATACTGTTATTTTTTCTTTAATTATGTTTTAAATAAGCAATATGACTTTGAAACAAAAAAATTTTCTATTTAAAAATTTAGATTTACGTGATAAAACATCTATATTATACTAATTCAGCGTTTGATGTATGAAAATAAAAGGAGCTTAATAACAAAAATGTCAGATTCTAAAATAATATTAATCGTAAACTGCGGTAGTTCTTCTCTTAAATATGCCGTTATCAGAATGCCAGAACGTGTTCAGCTTGGGAAAGGTCTTGTTGAAAGAATAGGTCTTGAAATGGGGCATCTAGAACAAAAAGCTAACGGCAAAGTTTACGAAGTAAATCAAAAAATTGAAAACCACAAAGTAGCCATGGAATTAGTTATGAAAGCTATGACTGATTCAGAAAAGGGTATTATAAAAGATACAAAAGAAATAGCTGCTATAGGTCATAGAGTTCTCCATGGTGGTCAGTATTATTATGATTCAATCATTATCAATAGTGATGTTAAGAAAGCTATCAAAGACTGCTTTGATTTAGGTCCATTACACAACCCAGCTAACTTAATGGGTATCGAAGCTTGTGAAGCTGCTATGCCTGGAATTCCAAATGTTGCTGTTTTTGATACTGCTTTCGGTATGGCAATGCCAGAAAAAGCTTATCTCTATGCTATTCCCCATGAATACTATGAAAAGTATTCTATCCGCCGCTACGGTTTCCACGGAACCAGCCACAAATTTGTTTCTAATGAAGCAATCAAATTTGCTAATCTCGACCCCCAAAATGCAAAAGTTATCGTTTGTCATTTAGGGAACGGTGCAAGCATTTCTGCATCAATTGGTGGTAAGTGTGTTGACACTTCTATGGGTCTTACTCCTCTTGAAGGTCTAATAATGGGCACTAGAAGCGGTGACGTAGACCCAGCAGTTCTTCAATTCATTATGAATAAAGAACATCTAACACCAGACCAAATGCTTAACATTCTTAACAAGAAATCTGGTGTTCTTGGTATGAGTGGCGGAATTTCTAGCGATTTCAGAGATATTAACAAAGCAAAAGAAGAAGGCAACCATCTTGCTGAAGTAGCTCTTGACGCTTTCATTTATAGAGTTGTTAAATATGTTGGTGCTTATGTTGCTGCAATGAATGGTGTTGACGCAATCTGTTTCTGTGCTGGAGTTGGTGAAAACGATATTCAGGCTAGAAAGACAATCTGTGAAAAATTGAGCTACTTAGGTATCAAGATAGACGACAATGCTAACAATGTTCGTGGAGAAAGAAGAGTAATATCTGCTTCTGATTCAAAAGTAAAAGTAATACTTCTTCCAACAAATGAAGAATTGCAAATAGCTATCGATACTTACGAACTAACTAGTAAATAAACTAGCATTTAACTAAAAAATACTATTAAAGTTACAAATTTTTAGAGAATAGACGAATGAATACCTTGTAAAATATTCAAGGTATTCATTTGTGTTAAAAAAAACAGTAAAACATATATTTATAATTGGATGTATAACTAAACTTTTAGGTATTTTATATTTTTTTGATCTTCCAAAAGCCTATGCAAAATTTGATGAAAAGAGGCTTTACGTTACAAATGTTGTTTTACCTGCAGGAATGGCCGCTTTAAGAGCACATTTTGAAGGGACATCTATAAAAGATGCAATAATACAAGCTATTTTTGGTGGTTATATTATGCAAGAAAGCTTGAAAAAAGCAGCAAAAATAGAAAAAAAATCGGCTTGGTATGCATGGGAAACGAAACTAATGTTTAATCTAGGAGCTTCTTTATGCGAGTCGGCTGGTTTAGAGAAATTCACATTTAAAATGGATATTGGTCCTATTTGGTTAATAGGTGAAGATAATAAATTCAAATTTAAATATGGTATAAATGGGGTTATTGCTCCTATTTTTCAATTATCAGATGGTTCAAAATTTGATTATAAGCAATCTTTAAAATATGGCACTTTTGTTTTTAAACGAAAATCACATAGTAATGGACATTTATATGGCTCTGATGCATTGGCATATAGTACAGCAAATACTTTTGTCACTAATCCTCAAGGAAATCATAGCGGTCACGAACTAATACATACTTACCAATATAGAAGAAACAATTTATATCCTGTTCAAATTAGTGATTTTTGGCCAGAATTTACTACAAAATACTTTAAAGAAGACAAGTGGGTAGATGATACTGGTTGGTTTATGAATTGGGCTTTACAATGTGGTTGGGCTCACTGGCGTGACAAAGATAAAGATTTTGATATACCATTAGAAGAAGAAGCTTATTATATGGAAAAATACAAAAGAAATTGGAATATAGAATAAACGAGGTTGTTGAAATCATTGGAGTAGTTTTTTATGAACAAATTAAGACAAATAAAAGCATTATATAAAATAAGGTTGCTGCTTCTTTTAAACAATATAAAAAGCAAAGCTGGGCTTGGAAAAATAATAGGCATGGGTTTAGCTGCTCTAGTGATGATTTTAACTACCGCTTCCGGAGCTTCTGATTTATTAGAAGGAATTTTTAAATTACCTTATGCGGATATTATTGCAGAATGGGGAATTGGTCTACTTGTTCTCTATGGAATATTTATAGTTTTTACTGGTGATTTGGTTTCTGGTCACACATTAAATGCTGGACAAATGAGTTCTGATTTTCATTATTTATCTACTCTCCCAATTTCTCCAATAATTGTAATTTTTGTAAAAATCTTCGACCGTTTAATCACTGATTATTTTGGAATTCTTTTTTTATTACCTGCTTTAATAGGAATTTCTTGCCATCGTGCTTATACTCTTAACGCCTTTTTTGCAGCTTTTTTATTGTTTTTTGAAGTAAGCATATTAATAGGCTTACTTATTAATTTAGTAAATATTTGCCTAACAAGATTTTTCAAAACTTCCACAATAAATAATTTCTATTCTATTTTTGGTTATATTAGTGCTATATTAACATTGATACCTTTTCTAATTTTATCAGAATTTAAACCAGCTTATATTTCTACTATTCTAGAAAAATTAGGTTATATTCAAGAAAAAGCCGATTGGTTAGTAGAGCCAATAAGATGGTTGGCAGTTCCACTTTTACGTTCAACGCCTTTATGTATAGAGTTTGGAAAACTTACAATTATTTGGTTAGTATTTGTAGCTCTTTTTACTTTTATATTTCATCTAACAATAAAAAATAATTGGTTTGCTTTTGTTCACTCTAACAAAGCTGTCTCTAATTCATTTTTTAGTAAAAAACTATTTTCAGGTTTGTTCTGGAAAGAATGGTTAATGGTAAAAAGTGACTTGAACTTGCTTGTAAATGCAATATTAATGCCTATTTCAATTATTGCAATGGAAGTATATTTTTTAAAACAGGTTTTCTCTTTTACCTCAATGTATTCAATAATGAATTTTATCTTCGGTTCAATTATATATTTTTCATTATTCGGACCAATAAACATTATAGGTTATGAGAGCAAAGCTATTTCTATATTGGAATCTTTGCCAATAACACCAGCACAGTTATTGAAGAGAAAATACTCCTTTTGGCTAATGGTTGCATTAATTATTTTTATTCCATCGACTATTGCTACATTTAAAATTATGTTTTTTGATTGGGAAGTTACATTAAAAGCGACTTTACTTACCACATTATTTACTATTGCTTCTGTTTGGGTAACAGTTTGCTTTTCTGCTATATTTGCCAAATATGACACAACTGTTCTTCAGCAACATTCAACATTCTTTGGAAAAATGGGAGCAATGTTTGTAATGACCATGCTTTTACCGTTAAAAAACTTTAGCTGGTTGAATTTTTATACTTTATTGTTGTTTATAATGATTACTTATCTTTGTTACATGAAAGCTCAAATCTGCATTGCTTATAGACAAGATAAAGAAACCTTAGAGTCAGAACCAAACTTAACGATAAATTGTTCTATATTGCTTTTAAGCTTTGCTGTAATTGAAAATAGTATTAGGCAGTTATTTAATTCTGTAGTTCCTGATACAGACACAGGAATATGGGCTTGGTGTTTAGCATTGGCTGCAATGTTTTTCTTTGTCATATTAGGCAGAAAGAAAAAAACACCATTTTTCCCAAAAATTACGAAAAATTCTATTTTTAGAGTTTTAATAATTAATATTATATCAGTTGCTTTAACTGTCGGCTATTTTGCATTGAATAGCGATGCTCTTACCAATATGAAATCCGATGTATCACAAATAATCAGCTTTTTTGCTATTATTAATGTGGTTAAACCTATTTGGTCTGTTGTTGTTTTCGCATTGTTCACGATTTTCTATGTTGCATTAACGAGAAGAGTTGAAGAAAACTTTTTTACCAATTCCAGCAATATTTTCTGGCAAATATTAGGAATAGGACTAATTTGTTTGTTAACCACTAAAAATATTGTTTTGCCAGTGCTGTTCTTTTTGTTCGTATTGCAATTACTCAAAACAAAAGAGAATAAACAGTCAATAGTTTGTTATTCGTCTTTTTTATACTATTCTTTTCTTGCTATTTACTTTTTTTATAGATTGCCATAACTTATTAATTTTTTTAGCAATAAAAAAACGTCTTTTCTTTTTTAAGAGAAGACGTTTTTAATTTAGCTAATAAAAGTTATTTAGCCTGCATAGCATCCTTTAAATTCTTGAACAATTTGTCGAATTCTTCCTGATTCTTTGCAGGAATCTTCTTTTCAGTGTATGCGGCATAGTTGAGTTCACGAACAAGAGTTCTAGCATACTGACTGCGTGGATTCTTCTTAGCTTCAGAAATAGCAGCTTTCATGCCTTTGAAATCACCTTTGCAAGCACCATTAACAGCAACTTGAACATCTCTTTGAGTTCTAAGAGCCATGAGCATATCATCCCACATAACGTTCTTAGAATAATCAAGAGTCATATATTTGCTTTCAATAGCCAAATTGCTTGGCAAATAAACAGCTATACCTTGAGCTTCAGCATACTTATTATAGCTTGGCATACGAGC
>CAJOQX010000124.1 GCA_905236865.1 Candidatus Rifleibacteriota bacterium | reverse complement strand
GGATAGGAGACAAAACGTGTAATCTGACTTTATAGTTTTTTATCATTTCACATTCTCAACTTTCATTGGTATAACTAAAGCATAACCTTGTTCAACAGTTTCTTTAAATAAACTCACATCTTTTACCGCTGTTCCTATATATGTTTCTTTAACTAAATCTATTTGATTAGGAATCAATACAGCTCCAGCAGCAGCTTTAAGAACTGGTTGTTTAAATGGGTGTTCAGAAGTTGCCTTAGCATCACCATGTCTACCTGTTCTAATAAAAGGTTCAAAGTAAACTTTTTTATATGTATCTTTTTCTGGAACTACAGCAGATAAAGCATATAAAGCATTTCCATTAGCATCACCCAAAGAAGATAGATTAATTTCTTCCATAGAAATAACGTCAAATCTACCTTTCCCCGAAGTAGCATCAGCTCCATAACCAAAATTACCTATTCTTTCCATAGCTGTTTTTATTCCGCTTTTAGATACATCATTTCTAATACCAATAAAAACAGCCATTTCAAGATTTGGACTCCAAGTAATTCCATTTGTTGTAAACGGAGCAAAAGCATCACCTGTTCCCGTCGTGCCTGTAATTCTATCTATAGAGTTATGACTTTGCCTATATTCGACAAAAGGCTTTAAATCATCTTCTAGATTAAGTTCTTTTGCAATTTCATTAAGAGTAGCAAAGTTATTTAAAGTTACTTTTTTATTAGAAGAAACCAACATCCATTTTGCCTTCTTTGCGGCTTTTCTGCGGTCATACTCTTTTTTGCGTTCATCAAAGCTAGTAATTGCTAAGATATCTTTTGAACTAGTTGGGGCAAAAGCTTTTGGGAAAATATATTTTATTTCTCCATCAACTTTAAATCTCATAACGGGGTCAGAAACAACACAGAATGGAGTTCTGTCATAGCCTGATAAAATATCGTCTATTTCACCAACTAGTTCAGAATCATGTGCTATCTGCCAGCAAATATGACCGAATAAGCAGTCACCCTGCAAAGGTGTTGCAAAATCAGAAGTTGGCTTTATGCAAACTTCATATACTTTCATAACGCCCCCTTAGGCTTCATGTAAATTTTCAATTCTAATACGACCGTAACCACGGCTACCGTAACCACCTATAGCATCTTTCTGCATTAATTCAATGCCTTCTTTTAACATTTCTAGTAACTTAATGTCAGAATCTTCAAAAATCTTAAAAGTAACTCTGAAATCAAACTTTGCACCAGCAGGAACCATTTCAGTTTGTCTAAGAGAACCTTTCTTTGCAGTTCCAGCAATTCTATCAATAGCTGTTTCCTGTTTTTCTATAGAAAGAGGCCAAAGATTTTCAATTGCTTCATCTTTCCATTCTTTGTTTAAATAGCAGTCTGCAAAAGATGCACGAGTTGGACCGAGAGCCTTAGCTTTTTGAGCTTTATCACTATTTCCTGTTTTATCTGAACCGCTGAAACCGAAAATTTTCAGTATATCAGCAGTTTCAGGAGCATTATCTATCATATAGGTGTCAATATCAGCAATTCCGCCACCATTAGGATTATTATTGTATGATTTAGCGGCTACACCAGTCTTCAATTCTAACAAAGAGCGTATTTTTCCCTTTATAGAAGAACCAGGAATATAGGGTTCTTGGGTATGCGGATGCTTTATTATTGGATTATCAGTTCCACCAATATGCATTTCTAAGTTACCAGAACCAATATGTAAATTACTTTCTAAAACAAGAGTACCTTTAAGTTCAACTATCTTTTGTAATCTAATTTCCATTATTTTTATCTCCCTCTGTTGTTACCAACGTTTATTATTAGCATTACCGCCATTTTTGCCACGAAAATCATTATTATGATTATTATTAGCAACTTGCTGAATTTCTTTATAATACTTGAAATGACCAATAAAAGCTTCAAAGAAACTAGTAAACACTTTTATGTCATCTGGTTCTTTTATGTTATCTACAGCTTCTTTTATAACATTTGTAAAATCAGATGTAACAAGCTTTCTAGCTTCTGCGTATCTAACTTTTGGAATTAGCATATGAATAAAAGGTAATTGCTGTTTAAAAGCCTGTTCACGTTCTTCTTTTGAATTAGTCTTTGACATCGCCATCTTGAAGCGAGAATCAAAAGTTACTATTTCATCAAAAAAACGTCTAAGTTGGGTAGGATTATTGGTAGTTGTATTAGACTTTTCAGCAACTACTTTTGCATAGCTTTCCGCCTTTTTTGAAAACAAATCTTCATTAAGCTCTTTCTTAGCTCTGTCTTTCCAAAACTCTAATGCCATTTTTTTATCTCCTTCTTAATGTTTTCGTCTTCTGTAAATTTCACTCCATAAAGGAATTCTTACAGAAGTTTTGTATTCTTCAAGCCAACCTATCATATTTTCAAGATCAGCAATTCTAGCCAGTTCGTCGCCCTGTTTTAAATTAGCCCCTTCTTTTTGACTTCTGATTAAGCTATATTTCAAACGAGCTTTCCAAGATAAAGCATTTGCTAATTCAGCAAAGTTTACTTTTTTATGTTCATTCAATTTTTTTTGCAATTTCTGTTCTTTAGACAATTCTTCAAGTGCAGTATTGAATTTATAGAGGATGCTCGTATTTACATCACCTTTTTCAACCCATTCTCTAAGCTTATCGCTAACAACAGATAATTTTTCATATTTATCCCATTTCAAAACTTCG
>CAJOQX010000123.1 GCA_905236865.1 Candidatus Rifleibacteriota bacterium | reverse complement strand
AGCCAAAAACAGGAAGTTTTTGATGTCGAATGTCTAGGATAGACAACATTCGACAAAGGATGTCAGCGAGTCGCAAAGGGGGATTAAGGGGGATTAAGGGGGATTTTAAAATAATTAGAATAATCTAAATATCGAGCCAAAACCTAGTTTTCGGACAACCTCGGAAGACGCTACAATAATAAAAATAAAAATTGGTCAATACTCATCAATAAAAGAAAAAGTTTGCGTTTGCCATGGCTCTGGTCAGATATTTTCTTGCGTATTTCTTCTAATTTTGATAATATAAAATTTAGTTGAGAAACAGCTTTTTTATTATTTTTTTTGATTGTTTGTATTTTAAACCTTTGATAAGCTGTTTATATAATTCCACAGGAGAATCTATTTATGGACGAAAAGAAATGGCTATATGATTTTAGAGTTGCTTATAAACGTTTAAGAAATAAATACTATAAAACCACTGAAGAATACTTTAATTCTGTTGTTTGGCTTGGAAAGCTGAGCAAATTTAGAAAAAAACAAAAAGATGAAAATAAGATTGAGTATGAATCTACTTTTGATTGTGTGAGAGGCTTCTATAAAAAAAGTTATGAAGAATTAAAGCATAGAACCGATGCAGAAATACAAGGGGCAAAAGATTATGTTCTTGAAATGCATTTTTCAAAAGAAGAGGCGAAAGAATGGATAGAAAGAATCAAGAAGAAAATAATATTGACAAAGTTTTTGAATTTATTGGTGGAGGAGCTTTGTTAATAAACAATAGTTCGCTTATTGCAGGAAAAGAAGATTTGTTAAATATACAACAATTTGACCAAACTTATACCATGATAGTTAAAGATGAAGATGGAAATGAAATCGAAGTGCCTATTCCACCAACAGGTTATAATGCAGTCCAACTGATTGGAGCAAGAAAAAGAATATTAATTGCTAAACTTAACGAAATACCTTTCTTATTATTTGTAAATAAAAGTGCGATAGAGCTTCAAAAACTATTATCAAATAATGGTTTTTCAGATTTGATATGTTTTGATGGCGGTGGGGCGATATACTTTGCAACATCTCAAAATGTAATTGAAAATATAGGAAACGTTAGTCCTAGCGGTTTTGCTGTAAAGGTGGATAAAAAATATGAATAATAATAATTCTTTTAAATATTGTCATTGCGAAACTGCAACTTATAAGTCAAAACAAAACTACAAATTTCATATAATTTCAAAACCACATATTGCACGTCATTGCGAGCCTTTGATTTCTGAAAGCAATCAAAGGCGTGGCAATCCATTTTACTCTTTAACAAAATGTTTCATTAATAAAAAATTTATATACTTCATCATTAGCTTTGTTTTCATTAATGTTTCTCTCGAAGCCAAAGTAATTAACGGTGTAGATATTCCAGAAGAATTTATAGCTAAAATAAAAGAATATCGTTGGGATTATCATCATGACAATTGCTTGGGTAGTAGAGACAGAGCTGATTATTTCATAAATGAGCTTGATTACTTTATAAAACAGAAAGTGAAATATGATGCAACTTATTATTGCAAATTATGTGATGTTTTCTTTCCTATATCTTCAAAATATCTAGAAATGAAAGCAACTAAAAGTGATTATCTCTGTCTTGATGGGTTTCCTGAAAATATAGATTTCAGATTACCACCAGAATGTCCTTATTGCGGTTGTATTTATCCTCAAAGAGAATTAAATTATGAAGATGAGGATTTGTATGAAGATCTGTCACTTCGTTCTCGTTTTGATGAAATAAATTCTGAAATTGCTAATCCCTGTGAACGCTATATTGCAATGCAAGAATTTCTTTATGAAATTAGTGATTATGAAAAATACCAGATTTATTTTAAATATGCTTGTAGTCCAAATTGTACAGATATTAAAGAGAATCTAAAAAAATCATTGGAATATTTTGATAAATTTTTAGAAAAAACAGAAGGAAATGTTGATTCTATTTTTGAAAAAGATAAAATTAATTATGGATATGCTTTCTTTAAAATAGAGCTTTTGCGACAAATGGGCGATTTTGAGAAGGCTTCAGAATATATAAATAAACTTGAACAAATAAATGACGGTGGTTCTTATTTTATTGATTTTATAAAAGAATTGATTTCAAAAAAGAACACAAAAAGAATGATAAGACCTTTTGGAAACAGGATTCACCTAGCAATAAAAAATAACAAGAGTATAAGCAAGATAAATATTTCAAAAGAAGAAAAAATAAAACTAGCTCATAAAAGAAACGCTAATAGACACAATGCTTTTATACAGGCTATATACGTTGGAAATCTTGATGCGGTAAAATATCTTGGAGAGGCTGATAAAAGTTTCATTACAGATAAAGATTATTATGACAATATAGCCCTTCACGTAGCTGCAAAGGTTGGAAATATAGAGATGATTGAGCTTTTACTTAATCTTGGAAGTGACATAGAGGCCAAAAATATACCTAAACAGACTCCGATATGTTTAGCTATAAGATACGGTAATTTATCTGCTTTCAATTACTTGTTAAAGAAAAGTGCAAACTTGAATATAACAGATGTTGAAAGTAATACTCCGATACAAATAGCATGTAAAGGGAAAAATAAAAACACTCTTAAAATACTTTCTAAACTCATAGAATTAGAAAAGAAAAAAGACAACTTTAAGGAATCCATACAGAAATGCTATAAAATTACAGCAAGATGGGGCAGTCCTGAAACTTATAATCTTCTGAAACAGACAGGAGTAAAAGACTTATCAGATATTACAAAAATAGATGGAACTAATATTCTAGAACTGGCGAAAGAAAATGGTGCAGAAAGCTTACTTTATAAAGAATATTTAGAAGCATTGAACGATAAAGATGAAAAAATTTTAGAAGCGTTCAAGAAGACAGACTTGTATGGTGTTTTTATTAAACGTTACGAAGAAGAGCATGGAAAACTAAAAATTGAGAATTGAGAGAGGAGAGAAGAGAAGCAATGTCATTAAGTTAAGAAATATAAAGGAACTAAAAAAATTAATAAAATAAGACTTATTTTATTGTATTTATAAAGTCATGTTTT
>CAJOQX010000122.1 GCA_905236865.1 Candidatus Rifleibacteriota bacterium | reverse complement strand
TAGGTTTGGAGTAAGACGCTTGAAAGAGTGCATCGCAGATCTGGATTCTTCGTCGAGCTTGGTAGAGTATAAAAAGTCTCTTGATCTTCTTCATAAATTTGTAAAGAGGAGCTAAGTAAATATATAGCTTGGCTCCTCTTTTTTTATATTAAATAACCTAATTTAGGATGATTGAAATGGAACTGGATTATCTAGGACAACATATTCCCGAAAATATTTTAATTATTAGACTATTAGTGTCGGCCTTGCTAGGAAGCTTAATTGGTCTAGAACGAGAATATCATGGCCAGCCAGCTGGTTTGAGAACTCATATTATACTTTGTCTTGGTGCCTGTTTGGCAATGTGTATTTCAATAAATTCTTCATTTTACGGAACAAAAGGTGACGTAGAAAGAATTGCAGCTCAAGTTATTTCTGGAGTTGGTTTCCTTGGGGCTGGAGCAATATTTAAGTATGGTGGTGGAGTAAGAGGATTAACTAGTGCTGCTTCTATATGGGCAACAGCTAGTATAGGACTTGCTGCTGGTTGTGGAATGTTTTATTTGTCACTAGCAGGTACTGGGATTGTTTTATTCACATTAATAGTTTTAAATAGTTTTGAAAAAAGTTTCATACATGAAAAAGTTACCAGAACTATTGTCATAAAAGGTACAGATCATCCTAGATTTTTAGAAGAAATAGAAAACCACATGAAGAAATTTAAAATTTCGGTTAAAAGTACTAGTTTTTCTAAAGATGTTTTAAAAAATCATATAGAAGTTAAATTAGTTATTAAACTTCAAAATGATACAGATATGGATTTGATTATTGCTGATATACAAAAAATAGTTGGAGTAGAATCTCTTGCTTGTTATAACGAAGCTAGTTAATTAAGAATTAGGTGGTTAGTAATTAGAAATAAAGTTTTTAGGAATTTGTGATATAATAAAAGAGGGAGCGATAATATGAAGATTATGAATAAAATATTAGCTATAATTTTTTTCATTACTTTATATGGTAGTGAATCTTTTTGTCAAGATGGTCTAATTATCCCAATGCCTAAAGTTAATACTAATCAAAAAGATAAAATAGATAATTCAAATACAAATCATAAACAAGATATTCCACATAAAGAAATAAAAAATCCTACTATTGCTCCTACTGTTAGAGATAGTAATATCTCAGAATCAGGAAAAAGTTCTATATTGCCAATGCCTAGCATAAAAAAGAATAATCAGAATAATAATTCTTCAAAAAAAGAACATAATGACTTGATAAATAATAATTCCAATAATTCACAGAGATTGTCTAATTCAGATAAGCAATTGTTAATTTCTTTGCCCAAAGAAAATAAGAGTGTTTCAAATCAAAATAATAAAAATATTAATAAAGATAAATCTGATAATGATTTTGATGATTTAAGTTCTTTAGATGATGATGATAATGAATTTTCCGATTCTCAACTAAATAAAAGCGAATTAGATAATTTGCTTCCGTCAAATAATAAAGTTGAAACTAGAGTGGCAAAAAGTTTATCTGGTGATAATGTTACAGTTTATCCAAAAGACACAGATTCAGCTATTTTTATGGTAATGAAATCTTGGCAGTGCGAGGGATATAATATTAAAAATTTAATAACTCAGGCTTTAGATGTATATGGAAAAGAAGCTGGAGATGAGTTTCAAATAAATGGTTTAGAAAATATTGATGCTAATGCGACAATAGATGTGGAAGAAGAAGATATCACTTTTGATGAATTGTTAAGTATTATTGCTTCTAAAGCAGGAAACGATTGGGGTTGCGATATTCCAAACAAAACAATTTATTATTATTCCAAAGGAATAAAAGTGGACTCTTATCTTCCTTTGGAATAATAATTTTATTTTCCATCGGATATAGAAGCAGAAATTGCTCTTTCGGCAGCCCAGTTTTTTATAAATTTAATTTGTTCTGCCATAGTTCTTGAAAGCGGTACAGTGTTTCTTATAATTGTATATAAGTCATCTTGGTTCATTGGTTCATTTCTACTAAAAGCTTCTATCATAGCTGCTTCTACAGCTGATTCTATTTCGGCACCATTCCAAAATTCGGTAGCAACGCTTAATAGAGGTAAGTCAAAATTAGAAAGGTCATTGTGACGTTTTTGTAAATGAACTCTGAATATGTGCTCTCTTTCGGAGTCGTTTGGAAGATCTATAAAGAAAACTTGATCGAAACGACCTTTTCTTATAATTTCAGCAGGCAGCAAATCGATACGGTTAGCTGTAGCTGCAACGAAAACATCTGAAGACTTTTCTTGCATCCAAGTTAAAAACGCAGAAAAAATATGTGAACCAGTGCTTCCATCTTTGGCAGTACTACTGCTAATCCCACCTTCTATTTCATCTATCCATAAAATAGCGGGAGCAACAGCTTCTATATTTTTTATTGCTCTAGAAAACGTTCCTTCAGGAGTTTCATAAGCCCCTGAATATACTTTGTTCATATCGAGTCTAAATAAAGGTAAACTCCATAATGCACTTATCGCCTTAACAGACAAAGATTTTCCACATCCAGAAATTCCCATCATCAAGAGTCCTCTTGGAGGTCTAAGACCTGCTGCGATTGCTTCAGGAGTAAAGAGTTTCCTACGTTTAACTAACCATTCTTTTAAATTCTCTAAACCACCAACATCATCTATCGTTTCTGATGATCTTACATATTCAAGAACACCGTCTTTACGAGCTAACTGTTCTTTTTCGTCATGTAATGTTGTTAATATACTATTATCTATTGTTTTTTTCAGAGCACAGGCTTTGTTTAATGCAAAACGTATTTCAGGTGATGTAAAACCCTTTAAGGCGGTATAGATTTGTTCTTTATCTTCATTAGATATATCTATTTGAATATTTCTTTTTGATAAAGCAGAAAGATAGTCATCGACTAAATATTTTATTTCGTTTATTTCAGGTAGTTTGTAATCTAATATAGTGATGTCTTTGTTTAAGTTTATAGGTAGAGTAAATTTAGCACCAAGTAAAATTAAAAATTTATTCTTACCTCGAAAAGCGGTATAAACATTTTTTATTCTTCTTTGAATTTCTGTGTCTGCTAGTTTTTCTGATAAATCTTTGAAAATATAAAAACCAGGTTTATCGCTTTTTTGTATTTCTTCAAGTGAGCCAACAGCATTTAGTAGCTTAGAAGAATTTAAAGTGTTATTGCACAGACCATTTTGAGAATCCCAAACAACAAAATAACCATTTCCTTTAAATGCAGAATTATAAAATCCAGCTAATGTTGAAATCGTTGAATCTTCTTCCCATGTTTCGATAGCTACAACAGGATAGCCTCCTGACAATACATCTTTTATTGCTTTAATAGCCGATTGTCGAATTGAAGTCGATTGATTTACTATACTCATTTTAATGGAACCAACGCTTTAATTAATTTATCTAAGGTTATTGATAATATAGAACTGCTCTTTTTTTCTTCTGCAAGTTTTGTTTCTCTGTATAATTGAGCTTCAATTAAATCTCTGATGTCAAAATCAGAATTAAAACGCTTAGATAACAAATTTTGTTCGTTTTGAGTTACTGATGTAAAAGTAGATTGGTTTATTTCATTAAACATTATTGAAACCCTTGTTTGGTAATATTTTTAATTACTAGTAAATTTTATTACTAAAGTAATTGTTTGTAAAGTTTGAAATTAGATAATAATTTGACAATATTAATTTTTATGTCGTTTTTGTAATATTTTCATTTGAATAAATGCAAAAAACATTATTATTGCTAAAAGAATGAATGAAATAGCAGAGGCATAGCCCATTTCATGATACCGAAAGGCTGTTTCGTAAAGATGATTTACTAAAGTATTTGTTGTTCCTACAGGTCCACCCTGAGTTAAAGTAAAAACTTCGGGGAAAACCTGCCAACTTCTTATTGTGTTTATAACAACTACGAATATAGTCATATATCTGATTTGTGGGAGTGTTATATACCAAAATTGTTGCCAATCATTTGCACCGTCTACTTCAGCTGCTTCATATAGTTGTTTAGGAACAGCAGTTAAAGCAGCTAGATATAAAACCATGTAATAACCAGTATAAGCCCAAATATTCATCATCATTATTGCTGGCATTGCAAATGTTTTTTCTACTAACCAACCATGTCCCGTAATTCCAAAATATTCTACTATTCTATTTAGCATACCAATTGGAGAATAGAAAGATTTAAATATTGAAGCGGTAACAACGATAGAAACGATAGATGGAAGAAAAAAAACTGAGCGGAAAAACTGATTCCCACGTTTAATATAATTAATCATAAGAGCTAAAACTAAAGCTAATAGAGTTGTTACAGGAGTTGTTCCGATAACGAAAACAAATGTATTAAATAAAGATTGTCTAAAAGAAGAGTCTTTTAAAAGACGGAAATAATTATCAAATCCAACAAAGTTAAATAGTTCTAGATGAAAAACATCGTAATCACTAAAACTAAGAATAAGCGAAAAAATTAATGGATATACCCAAAATACTATTAATGTTAAAAGCCAAGGGGTTAAAAATAATAGTCTTTGGTGTCCTTTTTCCGAAGGACTTATTTTGTTTAAAAACTTAAATATTAGTCTTTTTTTTTTAATTCATATAGAATAAAAGACATCAAAACTGCATTTATTAGAGTAAATACAGCTATAAAGGAAACTAGGATTAATAGCCAATTTGTCTTATTCTGATTTAAATTCGAGTGAAGCGAATTATTGGTAATAGTAGGTAATAAGTTATTATCTATTCCTGATTTTTCAGAATTTGTATTATCTTTTTTATTTTTAGAAACTCTATAGTATTCTGAACGAGCTTCTTTAAAAACATTTTCTATGGATTCTCCATACATTGCTTTTTCTACGGCTTTATTTATAATGTTTTCTAATTCAATCCATAGTTTATGAACAGGTGGATGTATACCTGTTTTCATTTGTTCGCAAAAAACTTGTAATCTTGGGTCTTCAAATATTTTATCTGAATAAGCTTCTATATTTGCTGGAAAACTTGTCCATGCTTCTTTTGTGATTAAAAGAGCATTTTCGCTTTTTGTTAAATATTTTATAAATTTTGTTGCTAAATCCTTGTTTTTACAGGTTTTGAATAAAACTAAAATTTCTCCGCCCATAAAGGAAGTTGAAAAACCTTTATCTATATCTGGTTTTGGCATTAGATAAGTTCCAAAATTTAAATTAGGGGCATCAATTGGATATCTTGCAAAATTCCATGAACCAGAAATGGTAAATCCTAGTTTTCCTTGTTTAAAAGCATCATCTAATAAATCTTGTTTTTCACAGTAACTAAAATCTTTAAGCTTTAAATAATATTCTAATGCTTCTTTCATTTCTTTACTATCAAAAGTAAAATTGCCATTTTCATCTATTACTCTAGCCCCATTACCCCAAGCGAATGGAAGAAACTTTTTGTAAAGAATGTGTCCTTCGCCAACATTCATACCGAAGCCAAAAATTCCTTTTTGAGGGTTATGTATTTTTTTACAATATTCTAAAAATTCGTTCCAGGTGACAGGTGGTTTTTCGGGATTTAACCCAGCATTTATAAGTAAATCTTTATTGTAATATATAACTCTAGTTCCAGCTAACCATGGCATCCCATATAGTCTTCCGTTCATTTGAGCTGGTTCCCACATTATGTATTTATCTTTTAATTGGGAAAACTCGTTTGTAACATCTAGTAATGCCCCTTCAGACATAAATTTACCCATCCATGTAGAACCCATTTCGCATATATCAGGAGCACGATTGTTTGCCATAGCAACAATTATTTTGTCTAAGCCATTATTCCAAGTTAATTGTTCATTTTTGATTTTAATGTCAGGGTTTTCTTTTTCAAAAGCTTCTATAACTGGAAGAATCAACTTTGGATCCCAAAAATTCCAAAAGATTAATTCCTGAGACTCTGCATAAGTATTTAAAGTAAATGCCAAATAAAAAAGTGTAGTAATTATTATTTTAAGATGATATCTGAAGAATATATTATTATTTAAATTATTATATTTAAACATTTTGAAACAATATTAAAAATTAGTTTAATTATAAAGGTCCGAATAGCAATCAACTAGTAGCTTATTATATAATAAAAAAGACGAGTGTGTAAACTCGTCTTTTTTATTAAAAACTTAAAGCTTGAATAGCTATTAGAGTGCTTTTTTAGCTACTTCAACAACATCTTTGAAAGCTTGTGGGTCTTTTACTGCTATATCAGCAAGAACCTTACGATTGAGATTAACTCCAGCTTTTTTCAAACCATTGATGAAAGTGCTATAAGACATTTCGTTTTCACGACAAGCTGCATTAATTCTTGTAATCCAAAGAGATCTGAATTCACCAGCTCTTTTGCGTCTATCAACTAATGAATGGGTTAATGCATGTAAGAAAGCTTGCTTAGCAACTTTCTTTACATTGTTATGGCATCCCCAAAAACCTTTGGTAAAACGAAAAAGTTTCTGTTCCTTACGTCTTGCATTACTTGAACTTTTTGATCTAGACATGATTATATTCTCCTGTAAATATCTGTTTTAAAACCCATTAAAAAATATGGGTTAGGCGTATGGAAGCATAACTTTGAGAGCTTTTTCATTTGTCTTGTGGCAATTTAAGCCCTGACGATAAGCTCTTTTACGTTTGCTAGACTTCTTTGTCAAAATATGTTTACCATAAGCTTTGAAACGTCTGAAAGCACCAGAACCAGTTCTTTTAATGCGCTTTGCTGCAGCACGGTTAGTTTTAATCTTTGGCATAATACTATCTCCTGTAGCAATATATTATTTTTTCTTCGGTTGTCTGAAGAGTATCATTGTTATTGCGCTGCCTTCTTGGGCTGCGTCTCTTTCGATATCTGCATCTTCGCCAAGAATTTCTTTCATTCTTTCGACTACCTTATAACCTACTTCCATGTGAGCCTTTTCACGACCCCTGAAAGCTACAGATACCTTGACTTTATCACCATCGTCAAGAAACTTCTTTATTGCATTACATTTTGTTTGCAAATCACCTTCATCAGTTTTTGGTCTGACTTTAATTTCTTTGAGTTTGATGACTTTTTGCTTTTTCTTTGCATCCTTGGCTTTTTTAGCCAGTTCATACTTGTACTGACCAAAATCCATGAGTCTGCAAACTGGAGGGTTTGCACCCGGGGCAACCTCTACTAGGTCATAGCCTCTTTCTTCAGCCATTTGGACGGCATTCTCGATTGGAACTATACCAACCATCGTACCATGTTCATCTACTAGACGAACTTGAGGAACCCTAATCTTGCGATTAATTCTTACAGTCGCTTTAATAACTCATACCTCCAAGAAAACAAAAATGGAGCAGCAGAAGCTACTCCATGTTATTTCAATACATGTAACCAAAATATAATTCATCGCAATAAATTATATTCTTTTGGCTAACCTTTTCGCTATTGCTAAAGGCGAGGATTATCTCCTGCTTGCTATGGACAAGATAGTATCAAAAATGTACCCCATTGTCAAGAAATTTTTATTAAATATTTTTATGCTTTTTTACTACAAAAAACAGAGATTTAAAAAAAAACAATAATACTTTTCCTAAAACCTTTTTAGTTTAAAAGATAGAAGATAATACCTATTCTTTTGTTTCGGTTTTTTGTGGGGCAGTAGTTACTTGATTGCGACCATGTTCTTTAGACCAATACAGAGCAACATCAGCTGCTTTAATTAACGAATCCATATCTTCTGCACAATCAGGATAAACGGCAACCCCAAAACTAGCTGTTTTTTTGATTACAGCTCCGTCATATTCAAAAATTTCATTTTCTATTGAGCTTCTAATTCTTTCTGCAACAGTAACAGCACCTTCCATTTCTGTTTCAGGCAAAACAATAGCAAATTCTTCACCGCCATAACGGGCGGGCAAATCGTGGGTTCTTACTGCTCTTCTAATAATAGAAGCAACTCGTTTTAAAACTTCATCACCAGTTTGATGTCCGTAATTATCATTTAAAAGTTTAAAATGATCTATATCAACCATAATCATCGCTATTTTACGTTTAAAACGAGACGCACGTTTTATTTCATCATTTAATCTTTGTTTAAAATATCGATGTAGATATAACTTTGTCATACCATCGGTGATAGCTTGTTCGTAAAGTTGGGCATTTTTAACAGCTGCTCCGAGTTGAACTGCGAATACTTTTATTAGACGTATGTCACGAGCTGAAAATCTTTCTAAGTTTTTAGATGCACTAAGAAAAACAATTCCTAGAAACTCACCTTGACTTAAAATCGGAACAACTACAAAAGAAGAACCAAAAATAGATTTATCTTTTTCTGTTAATTTTATAGGTTCATTGAAACCTGCTTCATATTCAACAGGCTCTTTGGTTTCTTCAATAGTTTTAATAACACTTGAATCATCAAAAGAAAGTTTATGCTCTAACTTTGAATTATCTCCTAACGAACTCATAATGATAAAAGAACCATCTTCATTTTTTAGCCAAGTAGAACCTCGATCTATTTCAGTTATTTCGGATATTGCATTCATAGCCATATCTAACAGGGCTTGAAGTTGGAGTTCAGAAGAAATCATTTGTGAAGCTTGATAAAGAATACTAACTTCTTGAATTTTTTCATCTAGTCTTGAATTTGATTCTCTGAGTTCTGATAATAGAAGATAGTTGTTTATTGCTACAGAAATATTTCGCGAAAGAGTTTTAAAGAAACTTAGTTCTTTGTCTTCAAGAGGAATTTCTTTTAGTTTATGACCTATAACTATAAGACCAATTAACTTCCCTCTGACTTTTAATACAGATACAGAGTCTAAGTTGTCTTTTTTTAAAGGATTAAGTAGTTCTGTTAAGTGTTTGAAGTCATCTATACGGTAAGTTATTTCATCAGATTCAGAATCTAATTTGGCTATTTCGTCAGAATTTAAAATATACTCAATGTTTTTTTCTGATAGTTTCCAAGAACAACGTAATGATATTTTTTTATTATCTAATATAAAAATGCCGCCTTTTCTGACTCCTAATGTTCCCATAAGGAGATGTAACAACGATTTTAACTGTGCATCAAAGCTTGTCACACGGCAAAGTTCATCACCTATATCACTTAAAGCACCAAGTACATATTCATAACGCAAGACCTGTTGCTGTGTATTGTGATCTAAGTCAGACATAATTTTATCAACCTTTAAAACTATTTATAGCTTCTTCTTCTTTATCAAATGATTGTGCAAATTCTAACAAACCCATCATTTCAAATGTTTTGCGGTTTGTCGGAGTTAGATTAGTGAAAGCTAAACTACCTTCTTTTTCTTCTATTGCTTCAATTACGCCTATTAATATAGAGATACCAATAGAGTTGATTAAAGGCGACTTTTCTAAATTAATTACAATTTTGTTAATAGATTTTTCAAGATGTTCCGAACAAAGTTCATCTACTTTTTCAGCTCCAAGGTCATTTAAATAACCATTTGTTCTAATTACTAAGACCTCACCATCAAGGTGATGAGTAAGAGTAAATTCATCTGCCATTTGCTGACTCTCCTCAATATAGTTAAATTAGAAAATAACACAAAAAAAAGATATAAACAAGATTTTCATTGCATTTTATAAAATACATTATATATTTTTAATAAAAAATGTGGAAAT
>CAJOQX010000121.1 GCA_905236865.1 Candidatus Rifleibacteriota bacterium | reverse complement strand
TTATTTTCGTTATTGCTGTAAATGTTAAATAATTAGTTATATTTATTTCATCTGTTGAAAGGTAAATTGTCCTAAAGCCTCTCCTAGAGGAGAGCCTTTAGAATTATCAATCATTTTATTGTAATTATAAAATGTAACTAATTATTTAACTTCTACAATCGCGAGCATACGAAGTATGCGTGTCAATCTATCTCTTATAGCCTGTGTTGGAACTTGAAAACTTCTTCGTGCTGTATAAAGCTCTTTACTTGAAGCTTTTCAGATGCTTCTGTCATACGATTCTGAAATTCTTCAAAATTGCAGTTAGCTGTTGAAAGGTCTGTTATCATCATTAAAACGAAATAGTCTTGCATAATTTTTTGGCTAACATCTTCAATGCTAACATTACATTCAGCAATAGCTTTTGTGATTCCAGCAAGAATACCAGGTTTGTTGATACCCATAACTGTGACTACCACTTGTTCTTTTTGTGTTTCTTCTGTCATTTCTTCTCTCCTTTTTTATGGCTCATTATAACCATTAAATTTATAAAAACCAGGATCCGTAGTTATTGTATCGGTATCTGGGTTTTGAGGTTGCATTCTTCTGTATCTTTTTAAACTGATAGTTTTTCTGTTTACATCAAGAATACATTCAGCTATTATTTGAGCTGAATAAGTAGCTATCATTTCTTCTTTATCATTTTCATTATCGTATTCATATTCATAATATTCACCATAAGATTTTATATAAAATTTATCGGGAATAGTAAGCGAAGATGGATTTGATGGATCTGATAGTTTTTGCATATAACTATTTGCAGCACAAGAAACTATAAATCTATATGGTGGTATCTTTTGTTTATCTTCTTTACGATTAGAATCGTAGTAAATACCTACTTCACTAGATAAACTAATCCATTTACTTTCATATCCTTGTATGGGAGCAGGTTTTAGAATCTCAATTTTATCACCATTAAAAACAGATTTTTTTGTTTGTATTAGTGCCATTGCGTAATTAACCCCAGAAAATGCCGCATCTATAGCTCTGTCTGAATAATTGGTATTATTCTGAATTATTTTCTCTGTCTGTATTGTTTTATGATAAGACATAGAAACAGACATGAGCAAGCAAAATACTAGCATTACTATTGTTATTCCTATTGAGCCTTTTCTATTTTCCATATTATTAAAGTCCTGGAGCTATCAATATCATACTGTCACTGCTTAATATTTCTATTTCTTCCCCTTCTTCTATTTCCTCTTCTGTTTGTTCTTTTTTTATTTGTAGAGCTATTTCAAAAGTTCTGTCTGAAATTCTGTTCACACGAAACAAATTGACGTTTCGTGCTAGACGCATAGTATAATCTATACTAGTAGTAGAGTCTTTACTTGTTCTTACAAGAATACCAGATATATTCGTAGAATTTGTTGCTATAATTTTATATTTTATACCATCTGATTTTGTATATATAAGTTTATCTGAACTTCTTTCTTTTTTGGGTATACTAACTGAATTTGCATCTAATAAATCTTGTTTTATCAATTCAAAAGCCATTCTAGAATAGTTTTGAGCGGCTATTTTTTCGCTGCCTTTCTTCCATATATTGCCAGCATACTGAACATAAGCTAAAACAGCACCTAAAATCATGCTCATTATAATAGTGCCAACCATTACTTCTGTAAAAGTAAAACCTTTTTTTAAATTATGGTTCATCGTCTGGATAATCTCCACCACCTGGATTAGTATCATATTCATCATCAAAATAATTTTCATTACCATCTTCATCGTTTGGTAAAACTTCTGAACTTATAACCCCTAAAGCATTTACATCTATTGCTATTGCCGCATTTCCATATTTTATAGTGATTCTTTTTTCAGAAAGAAGAGAAACATTCGTTCCGTCAGAAACATAAATATAACCGTCAGGTTTAAAATAAATAGCACCATAATGATTTGTAGAGTCAGTAAATGCCTTAACATCAACTTCTAAAACAGGGTTAAATTCTATTTCTTCTTCATCTGCAATAGAAGCCCAATCATCATCATTGTAATCAGTAATCGATATGTCAGAATTTGATTTAATTTGACTATTCATAACATAAGAAGATTCAGAATCATAAGTCTGCACTTTATAAGCACCATCTTCTTCGTTAAATATAATTCTATTTAAACTGTTTTCTTGTATAGCTTGATATTTTGCTTGTCTTATATAATCAACCAAAATAGAAGCCTCTGCTTTACAACGCTCACTAGAATAAAAATTATTTATAGATGGCAAAGCAATACTAGTAACAATAGAAATAATTATTAACACACACATTACTTCTATTACAGTATAACCTTGTTTATTTTTTAAATAATGAAATTTCATTTTTTTGTATAACTTTTACATAAGTCCAGTGGCTTTTAGTAATGCAGTTTTCTCCTCTTTTGTTGCTTCACGATATTTACCTGATTGTAGATCACCAATTTTTATAGGACCAAATGCAACTCTGTTTAAATTTGTAACTTTTCTTTTAAAAAACTCAAACATTCTTTTTACTTGTCGTTTTCTTCCTTCTTTAATTATAACGGAATAAGTATTGAAAGATTTTAAAGCTTTTATAGAACATGGGGCTGTTTTTCCATCTTCAAGCATAATACCTTCTGAAAATTGTTTTAATTCAGTTTTTAAAAGTGGCTCACCCTGTATTTTAACTATATATTCTTTTGCTACTTTATAAGATGGGTGTAAAAGTCTATTAGTCAATTCGCCATAATCAGTAATTAGAAGAAGTCCAGTAGAATCATAGTCTAGCCGCCCTACTGGATATAGACGTTTGTCTTTGGGTAAATAATCTGCTATTGTTTTTCTACCTTGTTCATCTTTCAAACTTGTAATAACAAGTTTTGGTTTATTAAAAAGCAGAATAGTATATTCTGTATTTTGTGGGGCTGTCAGTTTTTTACCGTCTAACAAAATAGAAGGAGGATTGCTTTCATCTATAAGCAATCCTTTTTCTATAAGTTTTTCACCGTTTACAGAAATTCGTCCTTCTTCGATGAATTTCTCAATATTTCTTCTAGAGGCGATACCCCAAGAAGCTAAAAGTTTTTGTATTCTTACCATTTACATCTTATTGTAAAAATCATATATCTGCCTATTTTTGGATCTTCTTTGTATGTGCCATGCTCGAAGAAAGGCTGTCCATTAATACCTGTGTCATTATCGTAATAGGTTTCTCTTGTAAAAATCTTTGTTCTATCAAAAGTTTTCTTTGAAGCAAATCTTTCTGAATCAAGATTTTCTTTATCTGGTCCTATTGCATGAATTTTTGGTGATAAATTTTTAAAAATTAAATTACTTTTTATTGTTTCTCCTATAACAACAAAGTCTTCTCCAAAATCTGTTTCTATAGAAGTTACGTAAGCATCTTTTGCATCTATTTCTCCATTTTTCCAAGTCAATGTTCCTGGCATACATAATTTTTGCAAAACTCTAAAACGTCTAGAAGAATCATTCATGTTTTTTGTGATATCCATTTTTATAAGACTATCATTAATCCCAACTCCTTTTATAAAGAGAGATGTTGGATACCATTTTTCTGCAACAACCATTGTTAGCATATTTTCTATTTCGGAACGTGGAATCGAAAGAGTAAGCTTGATTGTATAATCAGAGCTTTTTTCAGCCATTACACTCCCATAGGCAGCCTCTAAAGGTCTTATTGCAGAACAATTTATATCGGTTGTTTTTTCTATACTAGTAGACGTACTTTTTTCTTCAAAAGATTTTTCATCTTCAATTTGAGCAAAAGATGGCAGAGAAAGGAATAACAAAAAAACAATAAATAAAGAAAAACTGTATTTTTTCATAAAAATCCTCCTGTTTTAAGAATTTTTATTTTAAAGTTAAGCAACGGCAGGTAGTTCAATAGAAACTAAAGTGCTTGTGTTTGGTGTGCTTTTGATAGATATATTGCCATTTAAAGCACGTAGAAGTTTTTGAGCAACAGCTAAACCTAATCCTAATGAATTCTTTCCAGCATTGCTAAAAGGTTTGAATAGATTTTTCTGTTTTTCTTCAGGTATGCCAGAACCATTATCAAATATTACAAGCTCCACGATATTTGTTGTTTTGGGTTTCAATCTTGTTATTACTTTTATTTCTCCACCCTTAGCTCCTAAGCCTATAAGAGAATTGATAAAGACATTGGAAACTATAGTAGAAAAAGCTTCCATATCTACTTTTATTGGTGGAAGATTTTGAGGTAAATTTTTAGAAAGTTTGAGATTTTTTCCTATTTCTTTAATGCCAGAAAGTAACCTTGCTGTAACAACATGATTTTTTATATTTGCAAAGATTTCTTTTTCAACTAACTGGTTTATTTGAAATTTAGCCATATTTGGAGCAAAATCAGAGAATTGAGAAATCAAATTCTTTACATTATATTCCATCTTTTGACCTTGTGCTTGAATAATAGGTAAAACCTTAGCTGCTTCGTCCGTCTTGGTTGCGTAAGCTTTTATAGCATTCAGAGGTACTGTAATATTAGATTTAAGAATAGTATCGCTAACAGAAGCTTTTGTATTTTGTGGTTCGCCAACGACAGGTAAAGATGATACTTTTGCCAATATACTATTAAATTCGTGCAATTCTTTTGTCAGAGCATCGACATTAGCATTATTGGTAATAGAATGACTAGAGGCTATTTTAATTATTTCAGCTTCTCTTTCCTTTTCAGCTTCTTTTTCAGCAAGTTCTTTCGCTTTTTGAGAAGCTGCCATCGTCTTTTCGTTGGATTCTTCTGCCATTTTGGGCTTTTTCTTATTGTCATCACCATCGTCACGCCCACCAGCATCAACTGTTGTTTCTATAACTTCACTAACAGAAGTTCTACCAGTAATTAATTTATATAGAGCAGATTCACGAAGCGAAAGCATACCGTCTTTTATAGCCTGACGACGCATTTCTTCTGTTGTAGCACTTGTTTCTATAAGTTCTCTAAATTTAGGTGTAATTTCAAGAACTTCGTAAATGCCTTGTCGTCCTTTTAAACCAGTATTGTCACAGTCTGGACAACCTCTTCCTTTTTTAAACATAATGCTATCGACTGTATATTGGTCGTTTAGATGTAATCTTTCTAGAGTTTTTTCATTGATATTTAAAGTTTTAAGTAAATCTGGCTCTGGCTTGTATTCTTCACCGCAAGATTTACAAATACGCTTAACAAGACGTTGAGCTTGAACTATACGTAAAGAAGAAGAAAGTGAGAAAGGTTCTATTCCCATATTTAACAAACGGGCAACCGTAGCTGGAGCATCGTTTGTGTGTAGTGTGGAGATAACCAAGTGACCTGTGAGAGCAGCTTTAATTGCAATATTAGCTGTTTCAAAGTCACGAATTTCTCCTAACATGATTACATCAGGGTCTTGTCGTAAGAAAGAACGCAACGCAGCAGAGAAATCTAGTCCAATATCAGCATGACATTGAACCTGATTGATACCAACCAAATTGTATTCTACAGGGTCTTCTGCTGTCATAATGTTTTCTGTAGGTTTATTAAGCAAGAATAAAGATGAATAAAGTGTGGTTGTTTTGCCAGAACCTGTCGGACCTGTAACAAGAACAATTCCGTTTGGAGATTGAACACCAGCCATGAATTTTTCTAATACAAAAGGTTCAAAACCAAGATCTTTAAGGTCAACTTTTAGATTACCTTGGTCACATATTCTCATAACTACTTTTTCACCCCAAACACAGGGTATGCAAGATACACGAAGATCTATTTTTCTGTCTTGCATAGTCATTTTTATACGACCGTCTTGTGGTTTTCTTGTTTCTGCAATGTCTAGATTGGCCATAACTTTGATGCGGCTAACTAAACCTGCATGAGCTGCTTTAGCTGGAGTCATAAACAGCTTCATTGTTCCATCTTGTCTAAATCTTATACGGAATTCGTTTTCGTAAATTTCGATATGAATATCTGAAACATTCATTACTACAGCTTGTGTTAATATCATATTTACAAGCTTTATAATAGGAGCATCGTTTTCGTTTAAATCTTCCAAATCGTCATCAGGTTTCTTTTCATCTTTACCTATACCTTCTGCTAGAGAATCAAAATTTTCTCCATATAGGTTATCAAGTGACGCAATAATAGAAAGTTCTGAACTAACAACGACTGATACTCTCATACCAACCATCATTTCAATCTGGTCAATAGTAATAATATCAGTTGGGTCTGTCATCGCAAGGACTAGTTTGCCATTTTCCTTTTTAACAGGGCAAACAATATGGTCTTGACAGAACTTTTCGGTTAAAAGACTACCTACAACAGGGTCTACTAGACTTTCATCCAAGTCTATAAAAGGGATGTCATACTGCTTAGACAAAGCAATAGATATTTGCTTGTTGGTACATAAACCGTTTTTAACCAAATAAGCACCTAAACGAAGTTTTTGTTCTTTTGATTTTTTCAGAGCTTCACCAAGTTGTTCGTCTGTTAGAAACTTTGATTCTATAAGAATATCGCCGATTCTTTTTCTTTGCTGTGGCTTTTTTACTATTTTTGCTCCACTGAGTTGAGCAATTTTTGTTTCTAATTTGTCACCTAAAACTTTTGCTGGTTTTATTGCCATAGAAGGATGCAAACCGACAAATAATTCTTGATTCCCTGGCGAAACAGTTCCAACCATTAATTCAGCACCATTAAGCTTTATTGGAACTACTTTGCGGCTTTTTATCAATTTTATATCTACTAATTTGAATATGTTGTTTTCTATTTGGGTTTCATCTAGCTTAATATAGGGACATTTACATATTTCTGCTTCTGCTTTTGCCAATATTTCTGGAGTTATTTTTTGATTTAAAGCAACTTTTTCTACAAAATCAAGAGTGGTTTGTGATTGTTTTCTCATTGTATTAAGTTCTGCTTCAGTAAAATAACCATCTTTAGCAAGTAAAGCTTTTAGCTGATTTATGGATTCTTCATCCATAGGAAAAGCTGGGAATGATTGTTTATATGCCGCTTGATCCATTTTTTTCTATGACCTAACTATAAATTTTACTTATTTTTCTTCTTTAAGAAATTGTTCTGCTATTCTAGCAAAAGATTGACGAAGATTCAACGATAAAGCTTTTTTGAATTGTTCAATAGCTTTTTTCTTAGATCTCCCTTTTAATAGCATTCCTAGCTGAAAATATGCATCAGCATAGTTTGGATTTAACTCTATAGCTTTATTTAATAGTTCTTTGGCTTTCGTTGTTTTTCTTTGCTGAATTAAAGTTAAAGCTGTCCAATAATATGCATCTGGGTAAGAACTATTAATTCTCATAGCTTCTTCAAAATGTCTTAAAGCATCTGACCATAAACAGTCTTCAAAATATTTAATACCTATACTTATTCGGCTAGAAGCTACATCTAACTCTATAATAGCAATCTTTTTCAATTCTGCAAGTGCCTCTTCTATAAACCCTTGTTCGTAAAGATTCTTAAAATTAGCATACTCTGCAGAATTTAGTTTGTTAGCTAATCTTGCCAATTCACAATAACATTCTATTGCGTCGTCAAAATTGTGATTTATTTCATATATAGAACCTAAATAAAACCAGGCTGTCAAGAGATTAGGATTTTTGTTCAATAAGTTACGAAATACACTTTTTGCTTCTGAATAAAAACCTCTAAAAAAGAGATTTTTTGCAAGATTAAGACCAATATCTAAATAGGTTGGATGTTTTCGATATTCTTCTCTTATTTCATCAATATTTTTTTCTAAAATTTCAATACGTTTTGAGAGATGATCCAAATTTTTTCTTGGGGTAATCCATTGCGGTTCAAGTTTTGAAGCTTTTCTAAATAAATTTTCAGCATCATCAAGATTATTTGTTTGCATACGAAGCACGCCGAGATTGTTTAATATCCTTGGGTCTTCGTGCATATCTCTCATTGCTGTTCTATATGCATCTTCGGCCTCCGTATACATCCCCTTAGCCATATAGATATTACCAAGATTATTCAACATTTCACTATCATTTGGATAAATAAGACGAGCTCTTTTTAATACCTGCTCTGCATCATCTAACATACCCAAACGACGATAGGTGTTTCCCAATAAAAGAAGAAGAGGTCTAGAGTCTGGAACTATTGATTCTGCTACTCTAAGCTCTTTCAAAGCTATCTCAAATTTTCCTTGTTTTAATAAAGCTTGAACTTTTGGACCCAAATGAGATGAATTTTCAAAGCTTAATTCATTAGAAAGCTCTTGAATTTCTTTTTCAAAATTTTCTTCAATAAAATTGCTTATTTGACCTGCTACTTCAGCATTCTTTTTATTTGCTGCTTCTATGGTGTAATCAATGTTTGGATAATCAGGTGCTATTTTTTTCACTTGATAAAATTCATTGAGGGCAGCAGTGTAAAAGCCTGCTCTGAAATAGTTTATACCACGATTGAAAATTTCTTCAGATTCTTTTGTTTTCATAATAATTTATACTATTGCCTTGTTTTTAAGTTAGTGCTACAATAGCTATACCTTATTAACAGTTTACTTGTCAATGGGGAAAATGTACCCCTAGGAGGGTTCTCATGGATTCCACAGTCGGAATCAAAATGAAATTTTGTGAATCTTTGGATCGCTTCGTGTCTATCAGGGCTTTTACGCCTGAACAAAAGCAACAGCTTTTTAAGAATGTAAAAATAACTGATAAAAAATCTTATAAGCGGCTTATTATAAATGCCTCAGTTGTCAATTACTTAGATGAAATTGCTCCTTTGGTATTTGGTAACAACGAATATCCGCTTCTTGGTGAAATCATAGAACAAGAACTTTATAATCTCTGTGTAAAGGTTAATCCTTCTCTAGATATTAAAGAAGTTACTATTCAAATAGATGAACAAGAAGCTTCTAATTCTTCTATTCCTGTTTTGGATGCAGAAAAAGCTAAAAACTCTAGTCAAGATCGTTTCCTTGGAATAGAAGAACATTTGCGTAAGCGTATAGTGGGACAGGATGAAGCTGTTTCCGCTGTAGCACAAGCAATTCGTAAGGCTAAAGTTGGTTTGAAAAACCCAAAGAGACCAGTAGGAAGTTTTATTTTTGTCGGTCAAACAGGTGTTGGAAAAACTGAACTAGCTAAAGCTTTATGCGAATTTATGACTGGAAGCGAAAACGATATAGTCAGAATAGACTGTTCTGAATACGCTATGAGTCATGAATATGCTAAACTTATAGGTGCTCCTCCAGGCTATATTGGTCATAGCGAAGGAGGATACCTTACCGAAGCAGTCAAAAACAAACCAAACGGTGTTGTTGTTTTTGACGAAATCGAAAAAGCCCATGAAAAAGTTCATAATCTGTTACTACAACTCCTTGATGAAGGTATTTTAACAGATAGTAAAGGCGAAACAGTTAGTTTTAGAGAAGCTATTATTATTCTAACAACTAATATAGGTGTTTCAGATATAACTTCTGAAGAAACTAAGCCAGGTTTTAGAGTAAAAGATACAACAGTAGGCAAGACTACAGAAAAACTTGACGACCTCTCTCATGAAAAGAAAGTCAAAATTACTCGTAAGAGCCTAGAAAAAAGCTTCCCACCAGAATTTCTCAACAGAATAGATGATGTTATTGTTTTTAGACAGCTAGATAAAAATGATAATTTGCAAATATTGAATATTCTGTTAAAAGAAGTATCTACAAGATTAGAAGCTTTGAATATGCATCTTAACTTTGCTGACGAACTTAAAAATTGGCTTGTTGATAACGGAACAGACCTTAAATATGGTGCTAGACCTTTAAGAAGAACTATTCAAAGGTATATCGAAAATCCTCTTGCTGAACAAATATTAAAAGGTGACTTCAACAAGGGAGATGATATTCTTGCAGAAGTCGGAAAAGACGAAGATGGCGATGAATGTACTATATTTAGGATTGTCGGTAAAGTTGAAATAAAAGAAACTAAAACCGAAGTTCCTCTTCAGCTAGAAGCTCCTAAAAAACCAGCTAAGAAAACAAAAAAGAAAGAACCAACTAATCCAACAGAAATGGAATAAAAAAACTAATTTTTTTTAAAAAAGTTGTTGACTTTAGTATAAGGTTTTTGATATACTAACTCTCCTCGGTTGGGGGAACAAGATCTTTGATAAGCGAATCGCAAATCCGAAAAACCTTAAACTTCAAAGCGTAGCGATACGTAGAGCCGTGCGTCGGTCTTAGTAGAGGCAAGAGCAGAACTGGTGACAGTTCTTAAGCCTTTAGGTGAACCAATAAGCCTTGA
>CAJOQX010000120.1 GCA_905236865.1 Candidatus Rifleibacteriota bacterium | reverse complement strand
CCCCTTAATCCCCCTTTACGAAAGGGGGCGAGGACATTACGCCACACACTGAATTTTTAACAAATTCTTAGTTTTTAGACAGCCTCTTGTAAAGGGGGAAGTCACGAAGTGACAGGGGGATTTTAATTCTCAACTCCCAATTCTCAATCTAGCCTTTAACGTATTGCTAAGTAACATAGCTATCGTCATAGGTCCGACTCCTCCAGGAACTGGGGTAATGTAAGAAGCTTTCTTTTCTGCTTCTTCAAAGTCAACATCACCTACCAATTTATAGCCTTTTGGTGAAGATGGGTCATCAACAGAATTTATTCCAACGTCTATAACAACTGCTCCTTCTTTTATCCAATCGCCTTTAACAAAATTAGGTTTGCCTATAGCTGAAACAACTATATCAGCAGATTTTACCAGTTCAGGCAAATTTTGTGTTTTGGAATGGGCAATTGTTACTGTGGCATTTTCTTTGAGTAGTAGTGCTGCTATTGGCTTACCTACAATATTAGAGCGACCAATCACAACTGCGTTTTTCCCTGAAACAGAAATATTATAACGTTTGATAATTTCTATAATGCCTTTTGGAGTGCATGGGACAAAAGAATCTAAGCCGATATAAAGCTTTCCAACATTAATTGGGTGGAAACCGTCAACGTCCTTCTCTGGTGAAATAGCTTCTAATGCGGAATGTTCGTCAAAATGTTTTGGAAGAGGCAATTGAAGCAATATTCCATTAATTTTATCATTTTTATTTAGTTTTTCTATTTCTTCAATAAGCTTATCTTGGGTAATGTTTTCATCTAAGGCTACTTCTAACGAAAAAATACCTGTAGCCGCACAGGCTTTTTTCTTTGAAGAAACATAAACTTTTGAAGCAGGGTTATTTCCTACTATAATTACTGCTAAACCAGGAGGTTGCAAAGAAGCATCTGTTAATTTTTTGACTTCTTCTGCAATTTCTTGTTTTATTTTTTCTGAAAGTTTTTTACCATCTAATATAGTAGCCAAATTTTTACCTCGAAAATGAAATTTTTATTATTATACAGCTAATTATTTATTAATGGCAATATTTATCATCATTTACTACAGAGCATACTCAAACTTTTAAAAACTTTTAAGATATACTCCACAGTCAAAATACATATAGTTTTTTGAAGCGTAAACAAAATGAGGTTTCCAAAAACTATCAGTACCCTTTTTATATTTCTTACTGTCTTCTATCTCACTTTTGTCATAATAGCAAAACGCCCAAGTTTCGTTTATATCATCTTGTTTGTTTTCATCTTTCAAACTAATATACCATTTATCACTTGTTTCTAAATATTTAGATTCTACTTCCACGCCTCCACAATCTATGATTATCCATCTAGTCTTTTCATCTATCACACAATTACATTCTATCGTTAAATAATAATGATGTTTTTTTCCACTTATCAATCTAAAATAATAATATGCATTAATAACTTGAATATTAAGTGAAGCACCTTTAGACTGTATCATTCTTCTAAGCAATTCTGCAAATCTTGATTTCTTCTCATTCATAACATACCAATCTCTGCGAAAAAGCTGATATTGAATGTCAGAATCATCCTCTAGCTCTTCTGCACTGTCAGAAAAACTTCTTTTAAAAGCATCTTTATAAGCTTTTTCAGAATTGCTACAACCTACAGTTGAAGCAATAATTATTAAAACAAACAAAAAGATAATTATTTTTTTCAACGTTTTTTGTTAGCTCCTTAGTAAAAAATAGATGAAACAAAAATAAAACTTATTATAAAACAAGTCAATTCGTGTTAGAATAAATTATTCAAAAATAAGGAAATCATCTTCTATGAAAACACATAAACTTTGTTTAAAAAAAGACAAAGAATTTAACCTTTTAAGGGGTCACCCTTGGGCATTTGCCGAAGCTTTCAAAGAATTGCCTGGCAACCTCAAAACAGGAGACATTGCTAATATTTATTCCCATAAAGATATTCTAATAGGCAGTGGCTATATAGATACAGATTCAAAAATACTCGTAAGAATTATACCCACTCAAAAAGGTGAAACTATAGAGAATGCTATTATCAGACTAGTAAAACAAGCTGTTGCTCTGCGAAAAGAATTTTTCCCTGAACAAGATAAAACAAATGCTTATCGAGTAATTAACGGAGAAGGCGATGGCTTGCCTGGTCTAATTGCTGATTACTACAATGGTGCTATTTCGTTACAAATATATTCACTTGGTTTGCAACCTTTCATAGAAATTATTGTTAAGGCTTTAAGAGATTCTCTTCAGACAGTTAAATGGGTCTACCAACGTAACGAAATTCGTTTAGCAAAAACCAATTCGGCAAAATTAATTTTTGGAAAAAATTTACCAGAAAAAATTGAGTTTAAAGAAAATGGTTTAAAATTTTCTACAGATTTAGTTAATGGACAGAAAACAGGTTTTTTCTTAGACCAGCGTGAAAACCGTCATTTAATTCGCAGTTTTTCTAAAGGGAAAAGTCTTTTAAATATCTGTGGCTATACTGGAGCTTTTACTGTTGCTGCTATAGCTGGTGGTTGTAAAAACTCTGTAACCGTTGACATTGCAAAACCAGCCTTGGAAGAAGCAGAACAAAACTTAAAACTGAATGGATTTTTAAGTAAAAATCATAAACTCGTTGTTTCAGATATGTATGATTATCTTGCTCAAACAAAAGACAAATCTTTCGATATTGTTGTTCTAGACCCTCCCTCTATGGCAAAAAACAAAAAAGACCATGATAAAGCTATAAAAGCTTATAAAAAGTTAAATCTAGCTGGTGTTAAAGTTGTAAAAGAAGGAGGTTTTCTTTTTACCTGCTCATGCACAAGCCAAGTTTCGCGTTTAGACTTTCTAAATGCTGTAAAAGATGGAATTGCAATAAGCGGTCGTAGAGCTATAATAATAAAAGAAACTTTCCATACTTATGACCACCCTATTGCTCTTTCCCATACTGAAGGACCTTATCTAAAAGGAATCCTTTTAAGAATTTATTAATGAAAGGAAAATCAAATGAAGACTGAACAACCTATTAATGTTGCCGCTGCAATACTTTTAAACGATAATAAAGTTCTAATGGCTCGTAGACGAGGTGGTTATTTGGATAATCTTTGGGAATTTCCTGGCGGTAAACTAGAAAAAGGTGAAACAGCTGAATCTGCTATCGAACGTGAACTTTTAGAAGAACTTAACATAAAAGTAATTCCTCAAAAAACAATTTTGGTTTTAGAACATTCTTATCCTGATAAAACAATCAGATTACATTTTATTAGTTGTAAATTAGCAGAACCTATTGATGAAAACTTAAATAAAATAAATAATAACTCAGAAGCAGATTGGTTTGATCCCTCAAATTTACCATTAGAAGATATTTGTCCTGCTGATAAAATTGCAAGCTCAAATATTCCTTGGGAAATGCTTTTAAATAAAGACAATAAAAATGAACCTTTAATCCTAGTTATTAATCCAGGTTCTTTAACAACTAAAATTGCTGTTTTTAAAGGTCTTGAAATCCAGTTTGAAGATGAAATTACATATACAAAAGATGACTTGAAAAACTTCAAGTCTAGTATTGACCAACTAGATTTGCGTTATAATTCTGTTATAGAAGTAATGAAAAAAGCTGGTTATAAATCCAAAGATTTCAGTGCTACTATAGGTCGTGGAGGACCTATTAAGCCTATGGTTGGTGGAATTTATAGAGTTAACAAACAGCTCCTTAATGACTTAGTTAACGGAATGGCTACTGACCACCCATCGTTATTAGGCGGTTTGATTGCTTACAAAATCTCAGCTTCTACAGGTATGCCAGCATTCATTGCAGATCCAGTTTCATGTGATGAGTATATTGATTTAGCTAAAATTAGCGGTTGTCCTGATTGTCCAAGAATTTCATTAAATCATCATCTTAATGTTAAATCTGTTGCTGAAGAAGTTGCAGAAGCTTCTGGAACAACATTAGATAAAGTTAATTACGTTGTTGCCCATCTTGGTGGTGGCTTCACCATCTGTCCATTGGAAAAAGGCAAAATGATAGACGGCAATAATACTAATGATGAAGGTCCTATGACTCCTGCTCGTGCGGGTAGTCTGCCATTACAAGGTTTAATGAAAATTTGCTTTAATGGGAAATATGATTATAAATCTCTTAGGAAAAGGCTTAATCAAGATGGTGGCTTAATGGAACATCTAGGCACTGGTGATTGTCGTGAAATCAGCAAAAGAATAGAAGCTGGCGATGAAAAAGCTAGACTTGTTCTAGAAGCTATGGCTTATCAGATTTCAAAATGGATAGGTGCTATGGCGGCAGCATTAAAGGGCAAAGTTGACGCTATTATTCTTACTGGAGGAATTGCACACGATAAAAATGTTGTCAATTGGGTGAAAGATAGAGTTTCATGGATAGCTCCAGTAGTCGTAAGACCAGGACAAAATGAACTGCTTGCTCTTGCTAAACACGCTTATAAAGCTATAAAGAATCCATCTATAGCAAAGGAATATAAGTAAAATAATTGCTTCAACTTTCCCACTTCATAATAATTATGAAATAATGATTAAATCAATTATTTATTGATAAAAAATATAGGTATTGACTTTGTTGGATGTTTATCAAAATTTGCTCCCCTTTTTAAGGGGAGATGTTGAGCGTAAGCGAAACAGAGAGGTTTTATAATAATAATAATTAAAAATCCCTCTGTCAGGCTTTGCCTGACATCCCCCTTTAATAGAGACTGTCTAAAAACTCACATT
>CAJOQX010000119.1 GCA_905236865.1 Candidatus Rifleibacteriota bacterium | reverse complement strand
GAAAGAGCTGTTGCTGAAGAACAGGCTAGACAAGCAATTGCTATGCAAAAATTATTGGAAGAAAAAACAAAAGCATTATTAGATGCTGGAGTTTCACAAGATATAATAGACAAAATAATGAAATCAAATTAACTATGTGCAACTTAGGCGAAGGAATTTACGAAAGAGCTGTTGCTGAAGAACAGGCTAGACAGGCAATTGCTACGCAAAAATTATTAGAAGAAAGAACAAAAGCTTTGCTTGAAGAAAAAACGAAAGCTTTGTTAGAAGCTGGTGTTTCACAAGATATAATTGATAAAATAATGAAAGCAAATTAATTATGAGTGTTGCCTAATCATCATCCACAGGGTAAAAACCTCTCGGAATCGTATCTTTATTCCTATAGTTTATTTCATCTTCTTGGAAAAGAGTTACAATAGCTTCAAATTCCTCATCGCATTGAGAGCATATCAAAGAACGTTTAATAACCAGCGGTTTATGTTCAATATCATATAACATATTGACAATATGGCTATTGCCTTTGTGATATTTCTCGTTAACTCTATAATAATTATCAAGATTTTCTTGCTCCTCTTCTGAAAGAGTAATGAGCCAACAGCAATGTTCTTCCCCACAATTAGGACAAGTCGGATTTATTCTATATTTTCGTTTTTGCATAGTAATACTTTCTTCAAATATTTGGTAGTTATATTAAAAATATATTTAATACAAGTATAATAATCCTGTAAAAAACTTTTAAGCAATTTGTTTATATGTTTTTACATCATCCTGATTCGTTGTTTGCATAGCATTAAACAAATCGTATTTCATTTGTAAATTCAGCCAAAATTCTGCTTCAGTATTAAATGCTTTGGAAATTCTTAGAGCCATAGCAGGAGTAATAGCTGTTTTTTCGTTAATAATGTCGTAAATGGTTTTTCTTGAGACTCCAAGCATAAGAGCGACTTTTGAAACAGATATTTTTAATTCGTCAATATAACCTACTTTTAATAATTCACCTGGATGTGGGGGATTAAACATTTATTCACTATTACTCCTTTCATTTTAATTATTTAAAAAAGCTTTGTATATTGTCAAGTGACAGTATACAGTTTATTAAAAATATGGGTTAGCATCTAGTTTATGGAGTCCTCAAGTGGAGGATTTAGGCAAATTACCCCACATGGGGGCAAATATTATCTTTCCCGGATGCACTATAAAGTGCCTGAAAGGCACTACTTCAATAACCTAGGGCGACTTTAGTCGCCCTAGGATTAGACAATATAAAATAAAAGCGCCTGGAAGGCGCTACTTCCATATCCTATGGCATCGTTGATGTCCTAGTACTTATAGTATCGTCCTGCCGAACGAGTTCTTTAGTGAGTTCTATCCCTAGGGTGTCTTCGACACCCTAGGTTAATAATGTAATGTCCTGCGGACATATCATAAAACCAGTATTGCCACGGCTCTTTCAGAGCCTCGCAATGACGAAATGGCAGAGACGATCGTTTGCGACAATAAAAACAACAACTACCAACAACAATGACTACCTAAAAAAGCTCTCTGAAAAGAGAGCTTTTTTATAAGTGCATACTTAGCGTGGAGCAGGTGGTGAGCTTTGTGACCACATGGACCTTCGGGGAGAACTGTCTTGTAGGTTTCGATGATTGATGGAAAAGCGTTGGTAAGATCAGCAGAATAAACTGTATAGTAAACCTTCTTGAAGCCGAGCTTTCGAGAATAGGCAACCATCTTTCCAGTGGTTTCTTCATTTTTTTTATATACTTAGATTTTCTCATCAATCTTGTGTGGATTCTTTACTGTGCCTTTGTTTATTTTTCTTTTTTTATTTTAGGGGAAAAGGCAAACGAAACTTTTAATATATTACATAGCTTCTAGAGCCATTTATAGCTTTTATGACTAACTATACAGATTAAAATTGAAAAAGGGAAAAATTATGTTATAATACAAATAGAGTTTAAGTGGCTCACATAATTAAAACGGCAAGCTTCCTATTAAGGTTGTATCTTAGATATAGTTTTGATGGCAAGTATGTCTTAATACAATGTGACCTACTAAAATTCTAGAGTGTTTATTTCGCACTGTTGTGGCAGGTGTATTTATAAAAGATTACTTCCTGTTTATGTGTTTATATGATTAAATGCTTAAACGGCAGGCAATCTTACAATATGCTTCCTACTCTAGTGCAAACAAGAAATAAACCACCTTTAAACAAGGTTAACTGTTTATTGTGCGAAATTTACCGCCCTATAAAGGGCGGTTTTTCTCATTCAGAAAACTTTTTTACAGCTTCTTCACCATACATTAACCAATCTAAAACCTTAATCATTTTACGAAATTGGCTTTTATAGGTTCCTGCTTTATTTAAATCATAATTCAAATTGTTTCCAATAATGTTTTTAAGAAAACTGTGTAATTTATCTTTATTTAAATCATTAAAATCAATTAAATCAAAATAATATAAAGCAGAAAAACCATTGTCCTTATATTTGTTCTCAAAATCAACCCAGGAGTAAATATGTTTTGCCCGTTTGTTTTTTACGCTATCACTATCAAAGAATTTGTTTATTCCATTATCATTTATAAATTCTGCAATAAATCTAGGTAATTTAGGTAACTGATAATTCAATATATATTTATAAACAGGTAAACTATTAGAGTTTCTTTTTAATAATGTTTCTAACGATTTATCAATTAACAAAGTGGAATCATATTTTTTATCATCAAAAACAATATCTAAATATAAATCATCGCCATTTGGCATACTGTATTCTTGTTCTAAATTTCTAGAAACACCTATAACTTTCTTTATATTAGTATTTTCAGAACTATCTAGCCAAACACTTATATATTTTTCAGCCTTTTCTTCATTATTAAGAATTACTTTATAAACATCATGTTTTAATCGTCTTAATAAACTTAAATCATACACAGACTGCTTCTTAGACAAAACACTAAATACAGCCTTATAATCTGTAACATTTAATTGAGTCATTGGTAAATATTTACCGTTTTCAAAAGGATACTG
>CAJOQX010000118.1 GCA_905236865.1 Candidatus Rifleibacteriota bacterium | reverse complement strand
ATTTTTATATCCACCATCAGTATAATCAGCTATTGCGAAGCTTATCGTTCCAATAGTTGTGAAAGACAAATTGCTGAATGGATTAATATCTACAGATTCAATACCATTAGGTTGAGCCATAGAAATAGTATAAGAAGTATTTGGTGATAACTTTTGGTTGAAGTCTATTGTCAGAGTATTGTCATTATTCCAAGTCTTTACAACATTGTTGGTTGCAACATTAGAAACAGTTATAGCACTTGCATAATTTGCTTTTTCAGCACTACTTAAAGTTACATTTGGAGTAACGACAAAAGCTGGATTAAGTTTATATAATTCACCAGTTAAAATATTGCCTTCAACAGAAGCTATAGTTGCATTTGCTGTTCCAATTGTTGTAAATGAAGTATTAGCAAAAGGCTCAACGCTTATACCGTCAATACCGCTTGGCTGTGCCATAGATAAAGTATAGCTAGTAGAAGAAGAAAGTTTATTTTTAAAGCTAATTGTAAGGCTTCTGCCATTCCATTCTTTATTAATATTGTTACTTGCAACATTAGAAACGCTGATTGCATTACTAATTGCCGTTTGTTCTGCACTAGAAAAGTCATAGTCTGTATTAACAGTAAATACAGGGTTAAGTTTATAAAGATTGTCTGTAACAATATTATCGCTGTCAACTACACTGAATGTAATTGGAGCTAGAGTAGTAAAACTAACAGAATCAAAAGGCGTTATACTTATTCCATCAATAGATGGTTGAGACATAGAAAGTGTATATGCTGTATTAGCTGTTAAATTCTGGCTAAATTCAATATTAAGAGCGGAATGATCACTGTTCCAACTTTTAGACATTATGTTGTTAGCGTTGCCATTTATGCTTATGCAATCAGCAAAAATGGCTCTTTCATTACTATTGAGAGAATAATTTGGAGTAATAGTGAATTTAGGATTGAGTCTATAACGGTTATCAACAATAACGTTGGTATTAGCAGAAACAATAGAAGGTTTTATTGCACTCATTGTTGTAAAACCTAATGGTTCAAAAGATTTAATACTAGCTCCATCTATACCAATAGATTTTGAAATCGAAATAGAATAATTGCTTTCTGGATTAAGATTCTTTGAAAAACTAATATTGAGGTTATTGCCTTTCCAACTCTTTGTAACAATGCTCTTGTCAACATTACCAACCGTAATAGCATTAGCAATTTTTTCTTTATCTGAGCTATTGAAATTATAGCTGGAAATAATAGTGAAAGTTGGATTTAATCTGTATTTTGTTCCAGAAATAATATTTCCTTCATCAAGTAAATCTATAGCAATCAAACTAATTGTATTAAATGAAAGAGTGTTGAATGGAGTAATCTTGACACCTTCAATACCAGTAGCACTTGACATACTAATACTATGGCTACTACCAGCAGTTAATTTTTCTTTAAAGCTAATAGAAAGTTTTTTGCCGTTCCAAGTTTTGTTTATTTTGCTAGAATCGACACCTGAAACAAATATTGAACTAGAGATTTTGTTTTTGTCCGTATCGTTAAAAGCGTAGCTAGAAGTAACAGTGAAAGTTGGTTGAAGCTTATAAAGATTGTTGGTTGTATCGAATATAGAACTACTGTCGGCAGCAATAGACAATGTAATATTTCCCATTGTTTTGAAAGACATTGATTTGAAAGGTGCTATTCCAACAGCATCAGTGCTCTTTACTTCTGCCATAGAAATGGTATAACTTTTATTTGGAGTTAAATCATTGGAAAAACTTATTGTAAGCTTGTTGCCACTCCAAGTTTTCTTAACATTATTGGCAGAAACATTTGAAACTGTAATTGCATTTGCTATAAGATTTTTATTTGTATCATTAAAACTAAAGTCTGTTGAAACTACAAATGTTGGATTCAATTTGTAAAGATTATTAGCTGTATCAAAGATAGCATTTTTTCCAGAGGCTATAGTAGCCGTTGCATTACTTGCTGTTTTAAATGTCAAAGCCGAGAAAGGTGAAAGTTTAACTCCTGTAAAATCACTGACTTCACTCATAGAAATAGTATAGCTTGTGTTTGGAGTTAGATTTTTGCTGAAACTGATTGCAAGCTTATCACCGTTCCAAGTTTTTGTAACAACACTGCTATCAACACCTGAAACACTTATTGCCTTAGCTATTTTTTCTTTTTCTTCATCACTAAAACTATAATTGGTGGAAAGAGTGAATGTTGGATTAAGTCTATATAGACTGTTAGCTTCGTTTACAATGTTTCCAGAATCTGAAACGATTGTTAAAGCAACATCATCGTAAGTATTTATTGTGAAAGATTGAGTGTAAGAGAATGATTGAATCTTCTTGTCTGTTTTCTTGTTATAAAATTCTAATATAAAAGTTGAAGGGAAAACATTTTTATCTACTGATTTTGTGTTAATAGTGAAGTTGGTATTGATTCCATTTGCATTTGAATCAATAGTAAGACCATCTATTACAAAAGAGTGAGAATATTTTCCCCCGGAAGCACCTTTGTTACTCTTTACTGTCTGTTTTTTAACAGCATTATTTGCTTTTATCTTGTCATCAGATTCGTTATTATTAGTGTAAGTTACTTTTACTGCTAAAACAGAACTATCAATAGTTTCAAGGTTGCTACCTTCTAATTTTAGACCGATATTTAAATCTTCACCATATTTGTCATTTTTAACTGGTATAACAGATGTTGAAGTAGCAACGGCTATATCTACAACTGTTTTATTATTTACTATTTCTTGATCAAAAACGAAAAGACCGATTCTTGCCCAATTAATACCTTTAGTTGTTTCTACACCTATTTTGTATAATTGGAAAGATATATAAGCGGGAAGATTAGCAGCTCTTAAAGAATGAATATTGGCAATAACGGTATTATCTGTAACACGGGTATATTGCCAAGCTTCATTATCTCCATACCTTACGCCTACATAGCAATAACCGTCAGAATTTACATTAGCTGTTGGAATTGTTATAGTGAAAGGTTTTTCAACATTAGTTACTGGAGTATTGTTTTCTAATGCGTTTTCCGATTCTAGAACTGCTGAAATATTATAAAGATAAACTTTTGCATTGTCAGAAACATCATTAAATTCTTTCCCTGATTTTACTTCTTCTGTAACTGTTACTTTAACATTAGAAGCAAGAGAATCATCTTCTGCCGTAATGGTTGTTCCTGAAGAAAAAGTAATTGGAACCATAGTTCCATCTTCTTTTACTGTTGAAGCTTTTTCTTCAGCAGATATGATGCTACTATTTTTAGCATTTGAATAAGATGTGGCTTGACCAACAGTATGACATCCACAAAATAGAACCACAAAACCTAATAATAGAACCAGCAGCAAAGATTTTTTCATTGTACATCTCTCTTTTTTAGATATTACGTCAATAAATCAGGCGTAATGATAATCATTAATATATCGGTATTATTAGGAAAAAGAATTATATACTAAATATGAAAAGTTTGCGTTTACCCTAATATATTTATATATCTTCTTGCTTTTTTACTGTTAAACGTTATAATTTTGAATAGATATATCAAAGAGGTCTTTTAAGTGTTAAAAAAAATGCTAAAGAAAAAAGGTTCTGCCTATTTGATGGCTTTAGGAGTTCTAGGAATTCTTATAGTTGTCGGGGCGACAGTATCGAAATTAGCTACCTCTGGACGATTTAACACTATTCTTACAAGTAATTCACAAAGAGCAGAAGAGTGTGCCGAAGCAGCTACCAATATGATGTTTAAATACATCAAAGATAATATGAACGACTACAGTTTCTTTTACAAAGCATTCCCTCTGCCACCAGTAAACGAACTGCTTAGTAGTTGGTTTATGTATTTTAGACTTCCAGCGGTTGTTGCAGAAGCTTATGTTGACCCAATAAAATACGAAAATTCAAAAGAAAATGGAATAGATGTCCAGTTAGATCTTTTTAATAATGGATTGTTTAAGCCTCTTTACGAACAAGGAATAACTTATATATACGATACAACTACACATGATCCTAATGCACCTTTAGCTCCTCTAGCAAATATGTTTAATGCACTAGGTGGAAGAGTTAGAGTTACTTGTACAGGAAAAATAAAACAAGCTTTTGGAATACTATCTGATGGGAAAAATTATGTAGTTGGTGGTGTCGAAGTTCCTTTAAGAAAAGTTACTGGTTTTTTAAGCAATATGTTTGATAAATGTAAGATACAAGGCGAAGAAGTAGTTACAAAAGTAACTACGAAACTTGGTAAAGAACCCGTAACAGATAACGAACAAGCTCCAAATATTGATTTATTAAATTTTTTACCAGATACCCCATTGTTAAAAGCTCCAGACATAAGTGATTTATTTGTTATAGTAGAAGGTGTTCCTGCTCCTATTGGTTGGTTGTTACAACCTATCTTAGATAAGATTTTCCAAAAAATAGTTGAAGGAGCAGGACTAACAGTTCGAGGTCTTGCAAAAAAGATATTTAAAGATACTTTTCAATTCAACATTCCAATACAAGATATAATTAAAAAATTAGAAGATGCAGTACATAACTGTTTGCCTAGTTTTTTACAAGCTTTTGCAGGAAATCTTTCTTGGGATGTGACAGTTGAAAAACAGGGAACTTTTGAAGTTATAACTCACGTAGAATATTGGCCAAATTCTACTGATGGAACAAAAGGAAATAAAATAGTAAAAACTCTAATCGCTCAACGTGATTTTAGAGTAGCAGATGTTCAGCCTATAGCCTCTGATTATACATTTTTTGTTGCAAATTCTAAATTATTATATGAAAACGAAAGTCTTGAAAATTTAGACAATTGGAAAGGCGATGACTGCATTGACTGGAACGAAGGAAGCGGAGATCTTGTTATACATAATATGCCTTCATTAAAAGCTATTTGGAATTCCGTAAAAAATCTATTCACTTTTGATTTTAAAGACTTGTTAAGAGAATTACAATTACCAGGAAATGTTAGAATAAATGGCACAAATGAAATGGTTTTAAAATTAACTATGTTGCCTAAATTGTCTTTAAACTTAGATATCATAAAAAAAATGGAAGTCTTAGCTTTAATATTAGGTCATAAAGAAGGAAAAATAGAATGTGGCAGCAGCCACCCCTCTTCTGACTCAAAAGATAGCCATCAAATAATACCTAATTTCACACAAGTAACCTATAACTTCTTTGATAATGGCAAACCATTTGACTGGGGCTATTTTGGAGGAGATGGTTCTGTAGGAAGTTATTGGCTTCCGATTCCACCTAGGTTTGCAAGAACTTTGCTTTTTGGTAATTTTCACATAGAATTTCCTTTTTCACTTAGAGCAGAAGGTTTTCTTAAGAAGAAATATACCCATATTAAATTAATGCTAGTAAAAATCTATATTCCACCAATTCCTATTATTGGCTTTTTGGGTATGGATATTCCTGTGCCATGGCTATGGGCTAATTCTCACGAGGAGCCTTATGGATTCTGTAAATTTCCTGCTTATGAATCGGATGAAGACGCAAAATCTGCTTGGGATCCCGAAGATCCTGCTAATTTACCAGCTAATTTATATTCTCCATCTCAATATTTAAAAAAAGCCAGCTACTATTATGCTTCTTCGGCAGAATTTCAAAGAGATGTTGAAAACAGAAGTATTGAATATAAAGGGAAAAAGACATTTATATGTGATGGTGTAACTTTTGTAAACGACAATTTATGGTTGAAAAATATGCACGTTATGGGAAGGGGTGTTATAGTTTCTGCAGCCAATATACATATAGATGGGAATATAACTAGAGAAGATTATGATGAAAAAGGCAATCCAACTCTTTTTTCTATAGTTTCAAGAAGTGGTTCTATAATAACAGGTTATAGCAAAAGAAAAGTAGAAGCCTGTCTCTTTGCTGATAAAGGTATACAAGTTCCAATCGGTGGTGGTTTAGAAGTTCACGGAAATCTTTGTATTAATAGATGTAACCGTGACGATATTGGAGGAAATGTTGACGTATATTACGAATCTAACCATTGTAGAAGTTCATTATTATCTATGATTAGACCGATAGCTAAATATGAACCTACACGTTATCATGTTACTATAAGTTCAAAATATTCTTCATTTCAATTTGTAAAAGAGTAAAAAAATGAATAAAAAAGCTGTAACTTTATTAGAAATTATCATTGCGTGTCTTATCATTAGTTTTGCAATTATTCCTCTTATAAAAAATTCCAAAAACGATGCTGCCAAAGCGATAGAAACAGAAAAAATACAGATGGCTGAACGTATTTTAGAAAGTATAAAAAGTGAACTAACAACAATGAAATTTTCTATATGGTATGATAGAGCGGAATCAGAAAACCTAGACAAAAATGCTTTAGGTCCTTTTCCTTTAAATGATGCTTATTATACTTCATCTATTAACGATGTGGTAAAGATTCAACAAAAATATAAAGATTTTAGTGTCATTGGAACATGGAGTTGGGCAATTGGTAAAGATAATAAGCCAGATAAAACGATGGTTAATGCAGAAATAAGTTGTTATTTTACTAATCCAGGAAAAGATATAGCTCCTATTGAAAGGAAAAAGGCTTTTTTAATAGTTAAGCCTTAATAAATAAAATGAATAATAAAAAAGCTTTCTCTTTAACTGAAGTAATGATTACATGTGGAATATTAGCAATAATTTCGGTTCCTTTGTATTATATACTATCTGATTCAAACAAAAGAGCAAACATAGCATTAGCAAGAGATTATATAAAACAAGAATCAAATAAAATTTTTGCAATTTTAGAAAACGATTTGTCACAAGCCAAAAAAGGTTCTTATCAAAAAGTCGAAAATGCTTTCTCGATAGAAGTTAAAAAAAATACAAAAAAAACAGATGAATTAAAATATACTTATGAAAAACCAAAACTTCATAGATACTTCGACGGAAAATGCTGGCTTGTTTCTAATGTTGTCGATTCTTTTGAAATTGCCAAATCAATGGATGGAAGTCCTGGTAAAATGACCGTCAGTTTGGTTTTGAAAGGAAATCAAATAGGTCTAAGGGATGATGAACAGCCCATATACGAACAAAATAAAATTATAGTTATAGTTGAAGACGCTACAGAAGAATTTGATCCACATTGGAGGGAAGTTGAAGACGTAAATGAATTCTTTGCAACAAAAGGTAGCATTTTAGCTAGCCTAAAAGAAGATGCAAGTCAATTAATCCAAGATTTTTCTAGCACTTGGATGGAATCGTTAAACGATATAAAAAATATGTCTTTAGCTGAATTAAACAATGTTTCAACAGATTTGAAAAAAAATCTTACAGATTTAAGAAATCAATTGGATGATACAAATAAAGATATATTAGATTTAGATTGGCATGCTCTTTATGAAGAATCTGGTCCTATATCAAACTTTTTTAAAGGAAATGTAAATAAAAAAAGAAAAAAGAATGCAGAAAAAATAAAAGGTATGGTTGCAAACTACAAATCTAAAGAAGAAATGGATTGGAATGCTGTAAAATCTGCTGCAAGAAGCGATTTAGATGAAAAAGCTTTGAAAGCAATGTTTGATGCTAAAGTGAAACTTTTTGAAGGTCAGGCACAAATAGAAGAAAATATTAGCAAAGTTGAAGAACAACTCAAATCATTCAAGTAATAACTTTAATCTAACAAAAAATGTAAAGCCATTTTAGATGTTGCAACTTCTTTAGTTTCTTTTATATTCTTTCTTATTCCCTTTTCTTCTAAAGCGGCTAATAGTAAGGGTGTTGTTTCATTTTCTTGAATAATGAGATTTTCATTTTTTTCTAAGCCAGTATAAACAAGACAAGCCTTATAAAAATTTGGCTGTAAAGAGTTTTTCAAACCCTTTATCCATAATTGGCAAGCTTTTTCTCTATCTTTTTTAAATTTATACAAATAACAACCTGTTAATAATATTGTATCTTCAAAATAATATTCTTTTTTTGTTAAAAATTCCAATTCTTTAATTACTTCGTTCCAGTTTTTTAAGTCATCTTTTTTACCTAAGAATACTAAATTTGTAAAACCAACTAATTTTAATCTAATAGCTTGAATATTTACAGAATCTTCCCTCAAAACTTCGTTTGCCCAATATATTTGTTCTTCTATCAAACCTAACCTAGAACAAGCAAATCCGTTTAAAAGCTTATCATCTTTATAAGTCGAAGTATCGGCAACATTAAAAAAAGTTGAAAATGTAAAAAAAGAAGCGATTAAAACCACAGTTATTTTAGATAATAATGATTTGTTAAATGGGATTAAAAAGATAGATGAACTAAATACCAACAATAATGAAGCTAATGGAAGCCTAAATCTAGCACTTACATAAAAAGCAATTATTCCAAAGCTTAAAGCAATAATACAGATTAAAAGAGTAGAAAGTTTACATAATACCAATTCTAAGTTTATTCCAATTTCCATTATATTTTCGTTATTTTTGGACTTATCAGTATCTATATTTTCATTATTATATTTTTGTGACAATGATTTTTGAGTTAAATGATAGAGAGGGTTATATATAATACTAATCACAAAGAGTATAACTATTATACCAAAACATAGAGGATTATATCTAAGAATTGGTGACATTTGTTTGTGAAAACTAAAAGTTTTATTATTGTATTGTTCATAATTGTTAAATAAATAATAAACTTTTTTTAATGTAAGCTTTATCCAATTAGTTGGATTTGAAATGATTTCAGAGATAGTCTTTCTTATCCAAAATTTATTAAATTCGTCTATATTATATGGTGGATATATTCCTGTTTCTTTTGAATATATGTATTCTGCCTCTAATCTTGTTGGGTTATAGCTACCTTTTCTATTTGGAAGGTATACAGTATGACTATAATACTTACCATTTGCTCTTAAACTATTTGATGGATAAAGATTTAAAGCACCTTGCCAAGGCAAAAGACGAAACTCTCCAGAATGATAATAACAAATAAAACCACCCAATAATATGACAAACAACAAAGAAGACAAACTAAGTAAAGATTTTTTTACATCTGTTAAATTATCTTTATTTTCAAAGTTATTCGATTTAAAGAGGGAAAAACGATTAAAAGCAATTTTTATTATAGGATAAGCAACATAAATAATTACATAAGGTAATAGGTTACTTCTTAATAAGCAACTAATTCCTATTAATAAGCCACTTAAAACATATAATATATTATCTTTTTTATCTATTGCTAAAAAGAAGCAATATAAGGACCATAACATAAAAGTAATAGAAATAGTAGTATCTAAGGGTTCTGCTGCAAAAAATATTGCAGGGGGATATAATCCATAAAACAAAGATAGGATTATCGAAACTTTATTGTTTTTCCAAAGATTATTTACTAATAGACAAATAGCAAATACATTGCCAAAATGGCATAGCATTCCTAAAAAACTAGCAAACCAAAACAAGTCATTAACATTATCTAATCCTAAATAAAAAGGAACAGACAATAGGGCAGGATACAACATTGAACGAAAAAACGGTTCTTTAGGCAAAGTTCCTGTTGCTATTTTTTCTGCAAGACTAATATTTTCTGAACCATCTAAAACAGGAGTTTGCCCTAAAGGAGTCTGCCAAAAAGAGAATAAATAAGATAATCCGTAAACAATAACTATAAAGAATATTATTTTATTTATCTTGTTCACTTGTCTTTAAGTAATCTTGCACTATTTAAAACAACAAATACAGAGCCTAAATTATGAAGAATAGCACCATATATTGGTGTTACAAAACCAGCAGAAGCTAAAAGCATCATAAATATACTAAAACTTGTACCTATCAAAATATTCTGATTTATAATCGTCCTAGTTTTATTAGATAAAATAAACATTTGAGGCAAATTAGAAAGATTATTACTGTTTAAAGCTATATCTGAATTTTGAATAGCAATATCAGCACCACCATGTGCAATAGCTACTCCACAATCGCTAGCTTTTAGAGCCAAAGCATCGTTTATACCATCTCCAACAAACATAACCTTGTGATGCTCAGCTTTTTTTCGATTGATATAATCTAATTTATCTTGAGGAATACATTCAGCAATAACTTCGTTAAAACCTAATCTATTGCCTATTTCTTCTCCAATTTGTTTCTTATCACCAGTTAGTAAAACGAAATGCTTAACCCCTAGATTTCTAATGTTTAGGATAGCTTCTTTCATTTCAGGACGTGGCTTATCAGAAAAGAACAATTGACCAAGAATTTGCTTATCAGTAGCAACCCAAACAGAAATAGAACTTCCAGAAAAACTTGATTCAACGGCATCAAGATTTGTATCTTCGCATATCCAGCTTTGTCTTCCTAAATAATACTTAATTCCATCAATTTCAGTTTTAACACCCATTCCATGAATTTCTTGCTGACCAGTATGAACAGAAATATCTATATGATTATTATGCATATAATCAATTATAGCAGTAGAAACAGGGTGATGAGAGCCACTAGCACAAATGGATGCCTTTTGTAATAAGTCTGTTATTTCTATATTAGGTTGAGGAATGATTTTCTCTATCTCTAATTTGCCAAATGTTACTGTGCCTGTTTTGTCGAAAACCATAGTATCTATATCTGCAAGGATTTCTAGAAAAGCTGTATTTTTAATCATAATGCCATATTTTGAAGCATTGACTAATGCGGCTATCATAGCAGTAGGACTTGCTAATACCAAGGCACAAGGACAACTTAAAACCAAAATTGCTACAGCTCTATTTATGTCGCTAGTAACAAATAAAGTTATAGCAGCAATCATTATAACAAATGGGAAATACAAATCTAAGTATTTTTCTATTATTTTAACGATTGGAGCTTTGGATCTTTCAGCATCTTTAAGCATTGTCACTATCTTATTAAAGACAGAATTAGCTGAAATAGCTGTAACTTTAATCAAGAGCTTTCCACTTAAATTTATAGTTCCCGCAAAAACCTTAGAACCAGGGAAAGCATCTACTGGTAAAGATTCACCTGTAATAGGAGCTTGATTAATTGATGAATCACCTTCAATTATAGTTCCATCAGCGGCTATTGTTTCACCAGGATAACAAACAACCGTATCGTCAATTTTTAATGCAGATAACTCAACATGGACTTCTTTCCCATTTTTAATTACTACAGCATCATGAGAATTTAGTCTTTTCAAGGAAGCAATTGCCTCCTCAATCCCCATGATACTTTTTTCTTCCAAAAAGTGACCAAAAACTAGAATAATTGGAATTACAGTGGCAACAACAAAATCTTTCTGCATCATTGCAGCAAGAATAGCAAGACTAACCAACTGTTCAGTCATAAATTTAGATTCTTTACTGAACAATCCGATTAGTCCACTCCAAAAGACAGGAATAGCAACTATTATAGAAGCCAAAGCCATTATCACCTGAGACATCTGGTCCTGTTCTGGATATATTAATTTGTAAATTCCACCAGAAATAAGTAAAACAATAGCAAATATAGAATTATTCAGTCTTAATTTTAGAATTTTATTTAAACCAACAGAATGAACTTCATCATGCTTGTGATTATGATTATGATGATGTCCACAACTACAACTTATTGGATGATCATCATCTTCATCATAATCATGACAGCAAGAACCGTTTGCTTCATGTTCATGTATTTGTTTTTCATCAATGACATTCAAATCTTCATTATGTTCAGTCATTAGTCATCTTCCTCATAATAACCATCTGGTGTAGTTATTTTTGTTATAATAGAACCATTCATTCCAAGCAAAAGTGTTACATTTCCTTGGCTAGATTTAACATCTGGAAAAACAATAATGTTACCAGAATTGGTAATAATACTTTTTATAGTATTGCTTTTCATTTCGTGGCTAACTTCAACAGGATTTTTGTTATAAGCTTCAAGCATTTTTGTAAATTGCCCTGCTTTAGCATTTGCATTTGCTAAAGTAGTTTCTTTATATGCTTTTGCATCATTTATCATTTTTTCATAAGTACCATTTGCTGCTGGAATTTTAACTTCATGCAGACTCTTAGCCTTGTTAATAAATTGATACTGATCTACATAAGCAGATTGGACATCTTCAAAATCAAATTTAAGGAAAGGAGGAGGTTCCATTTCAGATATTTCCAAAGAAATAATTGTTAAACCAGAATTTATAGCATCAAGTTTTTTTTGAACACCCATTTTTACTTTTTCCGAAAGTTCTTTTTTTTCTTCAGCCAAAATATCATCTATTTTATATTGGCAAGAAACACTAGTCATTTCAGCTACTGTAAAATTATAAATTAAAGAATCAGCCATTTGCAGAGGTGCCATATAACCAAAAATCAATTTGATTGGATTTGTTATTTGGTATTTAACAAAGATAGAAGTCTGAAAAATATTTTCATCTCCACTAATACAATAACCTTCTACAGTCGGATCTATAGTTGAAATATTTCCAGCAGTATCTTTTTTAATATTTTTTTTAGAAGCCAGTTCATTTATACCTATTTGAAGTATTTTTTGATCAGGAATTTTAAGAACTTCATCGAAAGGTTTAGGTAAAGCAAACATCCAACCAGGTTTGTAAATCTGATTTTCAGGATAATCTCCAACTAATTTCCCCATTCTCAAAATAACACCTATTTCACCTGGTTTTATTAAAGTTATTCCAGAAAACAAATAAGCAATAAAAACGAGAATCATAAAGCCTTTAATCAACTTCATGAAATCATTGATAGTCTTTAAAAGTGGAGTTGTTGTTTTTTCTCCAACAAGTTTATCATTCATTTTCAGAACCTTTTACCGATTCATTAGAAGATTTATTAATTTGAGAATTAGTTTGGTTAGTCATAGAATCACTCAAATTTCCATATAACGCATCAAAAGGAGCTTGATCTGTTCGTAAAATAAAGACAGAATTTTTATCAGACATCTTTTCTGCTGCTTCTAAGCTTTTTGTAAACTTGTAAAAATCTCTGCCTTTTTTGTGAGCATTAGCATATATTTCTGCTGCCTCTCTGTCAGCTTCACCTTTTATTTCAGCAGATTTCTTTTGAGCTTCGGCATTTATCTTTGAAACTTCTAAATCTGTTTTAGAAATTATAATTGAAGCTTCCATCCTTCCTTCAGCTCTATACTTAGAAGCATATTGATCCCTTTCTGCTCTCATTTGTTTGAAAATAGCTTCAATATTCTGTTCTGGATAAGCTAGTCTTTTTATTCCTAGTGTTTCTATATCTATACCAAAATTATCGTATGCATTTTGTTTAACAGCTTTAAGAATTTTTTCTTCTATTTCGTCTATTTTAAGTAAACTAGGGTCTGTAGAAACAAGGTTGTTTAAATCATATTCTCCTAAAACATTATTTTTAGAACTAGAAACCATACCTTCTAGCTTATCCTCAGCATTTCTAATATTACCAACCGATTGTAAAAACTTTAATGGATTATTAATCCTCCAAATAATATAGGATAATAAAATAATAGACTTTTTATCTCTAGTTAATGTTTGGGTGAACTTAGTATTGTATAGTTTTTTTCGGCAATCAAAAATATAAGTATTATCAATAGGCCATGGCCATTTAATATGAGGACCTGCTTCTGTAGCTATCCTGTCTGGTTTTCCAAAATGAGTTATTACAGCCTGACATCCTTCGGGCAAAGGCAAAACAATTGTCTGAAATAGTATTAAACCAAATAGTAAGATTGCAAGCATTATTCTTAATAAGTAATGCATTCTCTGTTCACCTTCAATTCTGTAGATTTAACATTATGCGATCATTCTTTCGCATATAAGATTTATCTATAATATAAAGATTTTTTGACTTAGCCATTTTCTGAATACTATCAAGTTTCAAACGAAATTCTTCTAAATTAGAATCAGTGTTATAACCAATAATTCTGCTTTCAAAAGAAACTGCTTCACCAATCGCATTTGCTACAGTCGTTTCAGCATAACTTTTAGCTTTATTTATTTCTCCTTCAGCAAAAGCTTTCTTCATACATATTTCTTTTATAGAACTAGATTTAGCTTTTAAAATACTTGTTTGTTTATCAACTTGGGCACTAATTACATCTTCGTATACATCAGCAACTTCTAGTGGTGGGTGAATAGCAAGAAAAACCACTTCGACAATCGTAACTCCCAAATCCTCTTTATTTAATTCATCTTGAAGTTTTGTTCTTAAATCAGATATTAAAGCATCTCTATTCTCACTAATAATCTGATTAAAAGTCTTAGACACAGTGTTTGCTGTTAAAATTTTGTAAGCAAGAGCTTCTATATAAGCTTCTGGATTTTGAACTTTCTTTATAAATTTATACAAATCGTTTACTTTATAAAAAATCTGACAGTCTACGGCTATAATTTCAACCCCATTTCCTACTAATAAAGAAAAATTCTCTGTAGCATGGGATTTAGACCAAATAATATGTTTTTGATTAGGGTCAGGAGTAAAACCAACATTAATAGTTTTTATCAAATTTGGCTGATACAGTTCCATCCGTTCTAATGGCCAAGGTAGTTTAAAATGTAGACCTGGTTTGAATGACTTGCTACCAGCTATTTTTCCCATTCTGAAGAATATAGCTTCTTTGTCTGGTGGAACAATAACAATTGATGACAATAGCCAAAATACAGTTAAAGCTATTATTGTTACTGGTTCTATATGTATTAAGATATATCTTGCTATTTCTGACTTAGATAAATCAACGCCAGAAATAAGCTCTATTGTTTTTATAAGACTATCTTTAAAAGATTTGCTTGAAGCAATAATTCCAACAAAAAACGGAACTTTAAATTTAGTATATTTTTTATCTGACTTTAAAAGACAAGCTAAAATTCGACCTGTATCAAATAATCTTTCTAATAATAAGCAGAATAGATAAGCTAACAGGAAAAAAATAGAATCATCATAAATTACATAAAGATATTTTTCTCGTATATCTTCACTGAATCCAAAACTATCAATAGCTATAAAATATACCCCAAAAATAAACAAATAAACAGACAAATACTGCAACATTCTATAATACTGTGCTTCGGGCAATAAATTATTTGTCGCATCATCTTCATGTATAGTTCTAGTTGCAAATACTGCATAAAAATATAGAACTAAATAAGTACAAACACAAAATAGTTTAGAATTAAAAGAATCATATATGCTTAAACCGTGACCACTTGCTAGGCAAATAACTTCTGATAAAATAGTCAACCAACTTATAAAAAATATAAAACAGCTTGCTATTTTAAAATGTTTTATAGATTTTTCTTTAGTAAATTTACCTTTTGATAAAGCTATATATTTAGTAACTAGTTTTGAATTTTCAGTGAAACTTTCTAATATTTTATTGAATAGATTGCTTAAGAATAAGATACAGACAAAAAGGGTTATAGCAATAAGTTTGTCTAATCCAGCGAAAATACAGGTTGCAAGAATTATAATTAAAATTAAATCAGATAAGAGAAGCATATTGTTTTACCTGTTGCTATTATATCACTTATAAAAAAAAATGCCATAAATAAAAAAAAACTCCTAGAAATAAAATTAAATATTCCTAGAAGTTTTATTAAAAGAGAGTCTTAAGATAATATTAGATTACATTTTATGACCACATTCAGGGCAGAACTTACCTTCAACTTCTGCACCACATTCAGGGCACTTTTGAACCTGATTTTGTGGTTTACCACATTCAGGACAGAATTTTGCTGTCGCTTTTATCTGAGCACCGCAACCTTTGCAAGCAACCATTGGAGCTTGCTGTATTTGAGGAGTCTGTTGCATCTGATTAGGCATCATTTGGTTCTGCATCATATTCATACCGCCAAACCCCATGCCAGCTCCTAAGCCTGCACCAAATCCCATACCAACACCCATACCTGCCATACCATTAGGATTAGAAGCAGCAGAATTAAGAGCTCTTAACTGTTCCATAGTAGCATAATTTGCCATACCAGCACCATTAATGCCTGCAAATTCATTAACTCTGGCTGCATCTCCCTGCGCATCGGCCATTTTATCAGCTATTTTGTCTATTCTTTCATGAGTCTTTTCATCAAAGTCAGTTCGTTCAATACGGAAATCAGACATTTCAAAACCAAGTTTTGAAAATTCTGGAGCAACTGCTTGAGAAATCATGTCAGAAAGTTCCATGATATGACTGTCGATTTCTGAATAGCTGTAACCGCTCTTTGCAAATACGCTTGTCATAATTACAAGTATACGACTTATAATATTCTTTCTAATAGAAGAAATATTTACATATTCAGTATTGCTTGAAAAATTAATAAAGAAATTTCTTATATCAGTAATATGGAAAGAGAAATTGCCATGAGCTATCATTCCTACTGGAAATCTGTATTTTGGATCATCATATTTTATAGGACCAGTTGTTCCCCACTTTTGATCAACAAATTCTGTAGTTCTAACAAAATAAATATTAGCTTTATGTTCAGAAGTGAAATTCTGCATAAAATTCTTTAATGTAGTCAAAAAAGGAACATTGCCTGTACCTAATTCAAACTTGCCAGCATAATCATGAATTGCTTTTATTTCGCCTTCATATACGAATATTGCAGCTTGCCCTGGATTAACTATAAGCTTTGAACCATTTTTTAATTCATCATTATTACCATCCCAGCGCCATATTAAAGCATCTGGTGCAGCATCTTTCCATTCAATAACAGATCTAGTTTGACTAGCCCAAAAACCCATAATTTCCCTCCAAAAAAGTTAAATAAAAGTTCTTAAAATTTAGTATAATAGATTTTATTAATTATATCAAGGAATCTAAAAAAATAGTGCTTAGAGTTTTTATTCTAAGAGCTAAAATGATTTCCACATAATTTTATATTGAATCTTAAATTATGATAATTTGAATAATTGAGGTAAAAATAATGAATAGACTATTAGAAGCTTTAAATAAAAATGACGAGTTACTAGCTATTGAACTTATAAATGCTGGTGAAAATATCATGCAAACTGATCCTACTGGTGTTACTCCGCTTCATCTAGCTTCTAAACTAGGAATGAAGAATGCCACAAATTTGCTTATAGAAAAGGGAGCTGAAGTAGATGCTCTAAATATGGATGGAGTTTCTCCTTTACACCTAACTGCTGCTAGAGAAAAACCTGAAACTTTTGCCATTCTTCTAGCTCATGGTGCAGACCCTAAAAAAATAGAAAGAGATGGATGGACTCCTCTTCATTGGGCTGGATTTCGTGGCTGTGTTCCAATAATAGAGCAACTTTTAAAATATGATGTAGATTTAAATCTTGGTGATAACGATGGTTGGACTCCTCTACATCTTGCTGCACAACAAAATCACCCGAATGCTGTTAAAGAATTATTGAAAGCAGGTTGTGACCCTACATTGAAAAGTGTTGACGGACAAACACCGCTAGATTTAGCTATTTCACAAAATAATGTAGAAGTTATTGAAATATTGAGGAATAGGGTGTAGAGAATTAAGAATTATGAATT
>CAJOQX010000117.1 GCA_905236865.1 Candidatus Rifleibacteriota bacterium | reverse complement strand
TATTATTGTCCATTTCTATGGATACAGTTTATATATCTCTCAATTCTCAATTCTCTATATATTTCTTAATAAATGTTTACTTTCTTTATAGTTGCTTATTTTTTATTAGCTTGTTATTATTATATATAAGACATTCTATCTTTTTTATGCTTTGAAAAGTACATTAGGAGCAATTATATGAAAAAGCTTAATAATCAAAGACGTGGTATAGCACTATTTTTTATTCTTTGTGTCATTGGTCTTGTTAGCATAATTGTTTGGGGTATGCTTCATTTCATGAAAGGTGAAGTTCATCTTTCTGAAAACTACGTAGATGCTACTGTGGCTTTGCAACTTGCCGAATCAGGGGTAGAAGAATGTCTTTTTAGCATAAAGAGCCAAATGACAGAAAAAGATAATGTAATTTACAGGCTTATAACAACTCAGGATAAAGGCGATATTGATGTTGACCTTACAAGATTGGCAAAAGGGGAAGGCAGGAAAGTTGAGCCCTTGGTTAAGGGTGGAGATGTCAAGGCAAAAGTTACTTGGGAATTAAATGAAAGGACAGCCCAAGAATTAGCCAATCAAGGTATTTCTAGAGATTTAGCTAGAGAAGGTACACTAACTATTAACTCAATGGGCGTTTTTAATAATTCAAAGAAACAAGTTGAAGTTAAGAAGAAAGTTAAAGCTATTCTCCTTAAAGGTGGGGTTAATGGTAATTCTATTGGAATGATTGCTCCTAATCATGGTTTATATTTAAACACTGCTTCAAGAGACTCATTCAAAATCGAAGATTTTGATTTTTGGGATCCTTGGGAATTTATTATCAAGGGTGGAAAAACTTATATGAAAGACGGTGTTACCCTTGATTTGCCAAAATGGTTAATGCTTACAAAAATGAGAAATGAGTTAGAACATCCTTTCTTAGATATGGGTATTGGCTGGACAGGCTGGACAGGTGGAGCTGATTTTACTGAAACAGACATAGAATATTCAAATGATCCTGTAACACGTGAATATTATAAATGGCAAGGGGTTTTGACATATCCTTGGTGGGAAAAATGTAGTAGTGAATTGTATAGCTCTAGAACCAAAAAAGTAGAAGAATATTCAGAAAAACAAGTTCAAGCTTATTCTGCTGATGTTTATAAAAAAATTGCTAACAGAGTAATAGATCCTACAGATAATCCCACATCTGGAAAGTATTTCCAAGATGTAACTTTTGTTGAAGCTTTTGAACGCAATAAGGTTACATATAGCAAAGTTCTTCCTCTTTATGGTTGGGGCGATTGGAGAAATGTTTCAAATAAATATAATAAATACTTTGGTAATCCTAATAAGGCTCATGATACAAGTCATGCCGTTGAAATAAACGGTGTAACTTATGTTAAGGGTGATGTTTTCCTTGAAGGTTGGGTTAAGGGGCAAGGCTTATTAGTCGTTGAAGGAAATGTTTATATTGGTGGTGACGTTCTTACTCTTCAAGATGATAAAGGTTGCGAATCTGCACTTGGCGTTATAGCTCTTCGCAGTGAATCAGATACTTCCGATGATGAACCAAGAACTGGTAAAATAATATATGAACCACATCACGATAGCGATTGGTCTAGATTTGGACTCACTACTCCATTTAGAAATTTAAGTCCAAGACTTGAAGGAAGTTTCCATGCACAAGGCGGTATGGAACTAAAGACAGATTCTTCAATGAAAAAATTATGCAATATGGATATTGTTGGTAATCTTTCTGTAGACCGTTTTGACCGAAGAAAAATGCCTAACGATGTCAGAATTACTTATTATGATTGGCAAAGTATTTTAGAAAGAAGCGGTTACGATTATACTGTCGATAAAACAATAGATTATAAAAATCTTTATGACTTAGCTATTACAAAGGAAATATCTAGTTGGAGAGAAGTTCCAGCTACCCTTTGAGTTTTGAGGAATATATGACAACTCCATTAGAATCTGCAAAAAGGGCTTTGAATTTTGAAATCGAAGCCCTAAAAGAAGCTGTAAAAAATTTAGATGATAGTTTTACTTCTGCTGTTGAATTGATTTTAAATAGTTCAGGTAGATTGATTGTCTGTGGAATGGGCAAATCAGGTTTAATTGGTAATAAGATTGCCGCAACTTTATCTAGCACTGGTACTCCATCATTCTTTTTGCATCCTGCAGAAGCTTTGCATGGTGATTTGGGAATGGTCAAGGAAGATGATGTTGTTTTATTACTTTCTAACTCTGGTGAAACAGACGAAATAATAAGAATTGTTCCTTTTTTAAGAAGAATTGGCACAAAAATAATTGCTATGGTTGGAAATTTAGAATCTTCCTTGGCAAAAAATTCTGACATTGTGCTAAATTCTTATGTTTCACGTGAAGCATGCCCACTAAATCTAGCTCCAACCAGTTCAACCACTGTTAGTTTGGCTCTAGGAGATGCTTTAGCCTGTGCTTTAATCGAAGCTAGAAATTTTAAAGAGAAAGATTTTGCAAGATTTCATCCATCTGGAAGTCTTGGAAGAAAGTTTATTGTTGTTAAAGATTTAATGCATTTTGGTGATTCAATTCCTTTAGTATCTCCTGATGAAATTCTTAGAGAAGCTGTTGTAAAAATGTCTCATGGTGGTTTCGGTGCTCTTGTTATTATTGATAGTAACAAAAAATTGTTGGGTGTTTTTACTGATGGAGATTTACGTAGATATTTTGAAAAAAGCAAAAGTGTTGACCTAGATGTTCCTATTTGTAAAGTTATGACTGCTAATCCAAAAAGGGTAACTGCTAACAAATTGGCTATGGAAGCGTTAAAGATAATGGAAGACAAATCTATTACTTCTTTACCTGTAGTAGATAGTCAAGATTTCGTTGTTGGTTTCTTACATTTACATGACATTTTAAAAGCAAGACTAGTGTAAAATATTTTTAAGTATGTAAAAATTCTTTTACATACTGGTTAAATGTAAATAAAATATAAGCTATTTTAAGGAAAAAGTATGAAAAAAATAATTGAATGTGTTCCAAATTTTTCAGAAGGTCGTGACCAGAAGGTTATTGAGGCTATTGCCAATGCTATAAAAGCAGTTGACGGAGTAACATTGTTAAATGTTGACCCTGGAAAATCAACCAACAGAACGGTTTATACTTTTGTTGGAGATGAAAATTCAATTATAGAAGGAGCATTAGCAGGGGCAAGAACTGCATATAAATTGATTGATATGCGGACACATCATGGAGAACATCCAAGAATTGGAGCTTTAGATGTTTGTCCATTTGTTCCTGTAGCCAATACAACAATGGAAGAATGTGTTGAAGTATCAAAGAAATTTGCAGAACGAGCTGCAAAAGAACTTGGTATTCCAATGTATCTCTATGAACATTCTCAAAATCGTGATTATCGTAAAAAGTTGCCACAAATTAGAAAAGGTGAATATGAAGGATTGGCAGAAAAAATAAAACAAGAAGAATGGAAACCCGATTATGGTCCAGCAGAATTTATACCTTCTTGGGGAGCAACTGTTACTGGTGCAAGATTCTTTTTGTTAGCTTATAATGTTAATATCTTAGGAACTAGCAATCAAGCTCATAGAATAGCTTTAAATCTTAGAGAGATTGGCAGAGGACCCAATGAACCAGGTCGTTTTAAAGAATTAAAAGGCTTGGGTTGGTATGTTGATGAATATAATATGGCTCAATGTTCTTTTAATCTGAATAACTATAATGTAACCTCGCTTCACGAAGTTTTTGAAGCTGTGAAAGAAGAAGCAGCCAAATTAAAGGTCGGGGTTGCTGGCTCTGAATTGGTTGGACTTGTTCCGTTAGAGCCAATGCTAAAAGCCGCTGATTATTATATTGAAAAAGAAAACTTATTTATATTAGATGAAGCTCAAAAAATAAAATTAGTTGCTGATAGACTTGGGTTAAATTCTGTTTCTCACTTCAAACCAGAAGAAAGAATTATTGACTATATAATAAGGGAAAAACCAAATGAACCTCTTGCAAACAAAACCACAAGAGAGTTTATTGAAGCAATTAATGCAAGAACTTCCGCTCCAGGTGGTGGAAGTGCATCGGCAGCAATAGCTGCTATAGGAGCTGGTCTCGGTTCAATGGTGGCAAAACTGACTTATGGAGTGAGAAAGTTTGAACAACACGAAATGGCTTTGCGAAAAATAATCCCAGTTTTACACAAAACAACTTTAGATTTGATTCCTATGATTGATGCTGATACCAACGCTTTTAACGACTATGTTGAAGCTGTAAGATTACCTCAAAATACAGAAGCTGAAAAAGCTATAAGATTTGAAAAAATGCAGGCAGGTTTGAAAAAGGCGATAGAAATTCCTTTAACTACAATGAGAATAGGCGATTCTGCTTGGGAAGCAATGCTTGAAGCTGCAAAAATTGGAAATATTGCTTCAAAATCTGATATACAAGTTGGAGCAAGAGCTTTAGAGCTTGGTATATGGGGATCTTGGAAAAATGTTCTCATTAATATGAAAGATATTCAAGATGCTGATTTTATTAATAAAATCACAAAAGAAGCAGATGATATTAGATTGAGGGCTGAAAAATTTTCTAAAGAAATTCTTGAAAATATTGAAATGCGTAGTTGAATAAATACTAAAAAAACAATAGAATATATAGACGAATAAAACTTAAAGGAGTTTAACTTATGTTTAAACGATTGATGAACCTTATAAGAGGTTTCTTTAACTTTTTTATCAAAGGGCTTGAACAAAACAACCCTAAAGTTCTAATAGAACAAGAAAAAGAAAATTTACGTAGCACAGTGACAAAATATAATGAAAATCTTGCTAGAGCTGCTCAATTTTGTGAAAGACTAAAAAGAACAGTAGAAAACGACAAAAGAAGAGAAGTCGAACTTTCTGCTAAAATTAAAGCTAATATGAGCGTTGGCAATAATCAAGTTGCTGGTCAGCTTGCTATTCAGTATAAAGAACTAAAATCTAGATTAGTTGAAACAGAACAGCAGTTGCAGGTAGCTGAAGCTAACTTCAGAAAACTAGAAAAGACTAGAGATACAGCAATAAGAGAAGCAGAACAGAAACTTATGAGATTGCAGAATAAGCTTAGTGAAGCTGAAATGTATGAAGCACAAGCCGAACTTCAGGAAATGGCTAGCGGTATGATTACAAGTATCGGTGGTTCTAACGACACATTAGATAGAGCTTCTGAAGCTATTAACGAAAGACGTGATAAAGCTCTTGGAAGAGCAAGAGTTGCTGGTGGAGGTATGTTGGAAGATCATACCGATGTTATTAAACAAGCAGAAATGGATGCTCTTGGTAATGCTGCTCTTGCTGAATTTATGGCAATGAACGATCAACAGCCTGTAGCTCCAATTCTTCCAGATTCAGTAGAATCTGTTCCTGATAACGCTCAACGCAATATGGGCCCAATGATGAGAGAATAAAAATATGGATAATTCTTTGCCCTCTTGGGCCAACGAAATGGGTGAAATTTTCAAAAGTGGTTCTATTAGCCAGTTTTTGTTGTATGGTAATACAGACGACTGGATAACATTTAGAGGTGAAGACACAACTCTTAAAAAGATGTCTCTAAGGGACTTTCTGAGCAATGTTATGTTTGCTCCTTTTGAAGTTGTAATAGCCTATGATAGAGGGCATGGAATACGAGCCTTGAAAGGTTCTGACCTATTTTATACATTTCTTAAATCCCACGATTTATATCATTCTACTAATTATGCAGCATTGCCAAGTCAGTTTGATTCTGAAAATTCATTGCCAAGGGAACCACGAAAGGCAATGGCTGTAATAGACCGTTTCATTCGTTACGGTCTTGTTAGATCAACACCAAATTCCGAAGGCAAATTAACTGCAAATCCAATGCGTATTGCTGTAATAATAGAATACGCACAGTATTTGCTCCCAAGATCTGACATTGCTTATATTACTAACGAAACAATAGAAACTCTTATTCGTATTCAGGATTGGGCTTCTGACCCTAATATTAATAACGCTTTTATTAGCACCTGTTTGATTGCCGAAAATCTTAATGATGTTAATATCGAATTAGTAGAAAACTCACGTCTTGCCAAAATAAACATTGGACTTCCAAATTCTTATGAAGTTTTCCATTTTGTTGAATCTATTACGGCAAATATTGAAAAATTTGACGAAATCTGTGAAATAGATAAGACTTCATTGGCATCAAAGCTTGAAGGGCTTTCTTTTATTAATATTCAAAATCTGATTGAACGAGCTGTTAAAAACAATAAAAAGCTTAGTATGGATTTCCTTAGAGATGTTAAAAAGGAAATGATTGAAAAATCAGCGGCTGGAAGAATTACTTTCGTTGAATCAAAAAGAACTTTAGATGATGTTGCCGCTCATAAAGAAGCGAAAAAATGGATGAAACAAGATGCTTCTTTAATGAAGAGAGGCAAATCAAAAGCTCTACCTATGGGGTATTTGATTACTGGTCGTATTGGAACAGGAAAAACCTACTTAGTAGAGTGTTTCGCTGGTGAATGTGGTGTTCCCTGTGTCGAATTAAAAAATTTCAGAGACAAATGGGTTGGGGCTACAGAAGGCAATCTTGAAGCTATTTTTAAAATTCTGCACGCAATGGGGCAAGTTATAGTTTTTATCGATGAAGCTGACCAAGTAGCGGGCAAACGTGATGGTAACGATGACTCTGGTGTAAATGGAAGAATTTACGCTATGTTAGCTAGAGAAATGGCAGATACTCGTAATAGAGGCAGAATTTTCTGGATATTTGCAACTTCTCGTCCTGATTTACTTGAAGTAGACCTTAAACGTGTCGGTCGTCTTGATGTGCATATTCCTTTATTTGCTCCACAAAGCAATGAAGATAAAAAAGATATGTTCAGGGCGTTGGCTAGAAAGAATAACGTTGAACTTTCAGATGAAGATGTTCCAGAATTTCCTGACAATCTAGATATTGGCGGTAACGAAATGGAAGGAATTCTTATTATGGCTTCAAGAATGTATGAACTTCAAGAAGACGACCAAGAAAAACTTCCAATAGGGCACTTTGTAAAAGAAGCTATGGAATCATACCGTCCGATGGCTCATTCTGCTCGTCTTGAATATATGGATCTTGCTGCTGTCGTTGAATGTACTGATAAAAGATTTTTGCCAGAAAAGTTTTCTAAGATAGATATAACGCAAGCACAACAGCGTATGGATGCTCTAAAGATGGAGATATAGGGTGTAGGGTTATAGGGTGTAGGGCATAATGTCCTTACTCCTTTTGTGGAGGCTGTCTAAAAACTAAGAATTTGTTAATAATTCAGTGTATGGAGTATTTTCCTCACCCCCTTTTGTATAACCGCCAAGGATGGCGGTATGCAAGCAAGCCAAAAACAGGAAGTTTTTGATGTCGAATGTCTAGGATAGACAACATTCGACAAATGAGGTCAGCGAGTCGCAAAGGGGGACTAAGGGGGATTTTAAAACAATTAGAATTTGTATCTTATATATCATCCCTCATCAAATAAATGTCTAACGAAAAGCTAAAAATTTTAATATCAGAATTTCTCCGTTATATAGTTGTTGGTGGAATTGCGTTTGTTGCAGATTTTGGTTCATTATATATTTTTAAAGAGTTCGTATTTTATAAATTAGCTTATGGAATATATTTATCAACGGCTGTCGGCTTTATAATAGGTCTGATTGTTAATTATGTTCTTTCCCTAAAATTCGTATTTACACAAGCAAAAGACCAAGGTAAGGGAAGAGATACCAAATCTTTTATTATTTTTGCTATAATAGGTATTATTGGGTTGGGTTTAACAGAACTAGGTATGTATATAGGCTGTGATTTGCTAAAACCTCAATTAGATAGCTCGTTAGCCTATTTTAGTAATATAATTAATTATGATATAGTTAAATATGGATATTTGCTTGTCAAATGTTTTGTGACTGCTGTAGTTTTATTATGGAATTATGCAGGAAGAAAAATCATTATATTTAGGTAGAAACTTATGAATAAAAATCTTACTGGAACTGCGGTTATTATTGGTGCTGGACCTGCTGGTTTAACGGCGGCATACCAGCTTTTAAAAGAAACAGAAATAAAGCCTATTATTCTAGAAGCTACTGACCAAATTGGCGGTATATCTAGAACTGCTAAATTTGGAAACAACCGTATTGATATAGGTGGCCATAGGTTTTTTACAAAAATACCAGAAGTAGAAAAACTTTGGACTGATTTGTTGCCAATACAGGGAGCAGATTCTTTCGATGATTCAAAATTAGGTAGAAAAAAAGAATTGGTTGAAAATGGTCCTGATCCAGAAAAAGAAGATAGGGTAATGCTTCGCCGTGACAGGGTTTCAAGAATTTTTTACTTGAAGAAATTTTTCGATTATCCTATTTCTGTAAAATATCAGACCTTTGCAAATATGGGACTAGGTCGCACTATTCATGCTGGTTTAGGCTATCTTAAAAGTATGATTCGTAAGAGAAAAGAAAATTCTCTAGAAGATTTTTATATCAATCGTTTTGGTGAACCTTTATATAAAATGTTCTTTGAAGATTATACTGAGAAACTTTGGGGAATTCACCCTTCAAAGATTGATGCTTCTTGGGGAGCTCAAAGAGTGAAGGGGCTTTCTATTCTTAAAGTTCTAACAACTGCTTTAACCAAGCCTTTTATTAAAAATCAGAAAGTTGAAACCTCATTAATAGAATCATATATATATCCAAAATTTGGTCCTGGTCAATATTGGGAAACTATGGCAGAAGAGGTGAAAAAACTTGGCGGTGAAGTTATTCTTAATGCTGAAGTTAGCAAAATTGATACAGAAAGAATAGATGGAAAAAATAAAATCAAATCTGTAAGATACATTCAAGAAGGCAATGAAAAGATTGTTACTGGAGATTATTTTATATCTTCTATGCCTATAAAAGATTTAATTAGTTCAATGCCTAATGAAGTTCCTTCTAATATAAAAGAAATAGCTAGTGGGCTTCCCTACAGAGATTTTATTACGGTTGGGTTACTTGTAGACAAACTTAAAATTAAGAATACAACCGATAAAAAAACATTGGGTAACATTGTTCCTGACTGTTGGATATACATTCAAGAACGTGAAGTTAAGTTGGGTAGATTGCAAATATTCAACAACTGGTCGCCTTATATGCTTGAAGACCCTGAAAATTCAGTTTGGATAGGCCTAGAATATTTTTGTAATGAAGGCGATGAAATGTGGAATACTCCAGATGATGAATTTATTAAGTTTGCTATAGGTGAATTAGATAAGATTGGAATTATAGATAAAGCAGATGTTCGAGAATCGGTAAGAATCAAAATGAAAAAGGCTTACCCTGCATATTTTGGAACATACAATAAATTTGAAGAAGTTCAAAATTATTTGGAAACTTTTGATAATCTTTATTGTGTAGGAAGAAACGGACAACATCGCTACAATAATATGGATCATTCTATGATGACTTCTATCGAAGCTGTCAGAGCAATATGTGGTGAAACAGACAAGTCTATTATTTGGAAAGTTAATACTGAAAAAGATTACCACGAAAAGAAATAAGAACAACCTAAGTTCTACAAGATATAAAAAAGGCTCGCAATTAGCGAGTCTTTTTTATATAGTTTCCTTTATGTACAAAAATAAATTGAAAGCAAGAGTTTGATTGTGATATTATAACTAAAATATATTGATTTAAAAGGATAGGATTTTGCATTGAAAGAGAAAAAAGATAGAAAAAAAGAGAATAATAAAAAAATAGGTAATTGGTATCTATTTTTGAATTTAGTTCTAGTTGTAGTTTTGCTTATAGGGGTTTGGAAATTTCCTGACATTTTTAAATTTCAGTTCAGTGTAGACAACGTTATATTGTTTATCGTTATAGTTAATGTAATTCTACTTTTCAAAGATTTTATCCTTGTAAGTTATGGCTCAAAAAACGATATTTCACACAAAAAGTTTAAACAACTTAAAAGCTTAGAACCTTTGAGAGCTTTTATAAATTCTTCCACAATTATCGATGATAAACTTTTAAAAAGCTCTATAGAAAAGTTAAAAGGAATCAGTAATTCTGAATATGTTGAAATATCTGTATTAGATAATAATCAGTCTAATATTCTTGTTTCTGCTGGGACACAACCTCAGCTTCTAGCTGGAACAAGATTTGTCTTAAATGATAGAAGTCTTTCTATAAAACATACTGGTCAGCTTGGCGTTGAAGAAATTAGCAAAAAGATTGATGATTACAAGCCAGTTAAATTTAAGTCCGCACTTACAAGATTAAAACTAGCTGTTGTTCCATTGAATTTAAGCAATGCTAGATTAGGTGTTTGTATTTTCTATAATAGTAAAGCTCCATCTATGCCAAGGGTTTCTTTAACTAATGTTGGATTTTTCATAGAATCTTTGATTGCTATGATAGAAAATGCACAAAACCAAGTAGGTGGCTACAAAGATAAAGCTACAGGTCTTATTCTTTATAAGAATTATGAAGAATTAGTTGATAACGAATTAGAACGTTCTGAACGTTATGAACAAGAAATGAGCTTGCTTACAATCAAAATTACAGATTTTGACAAACTTAAAGATTCTGAAAAGCCTGTTATTGGCAAAAACATTGCATCAGCAATGAAACAGTCGCTTAGACGTTTCGATTTGATGTTTTTCGGAAAAGAAGAAGGTTCTTATTATGCACTTCTTACTGAAAGCGGTGTTGAACAGGCTGAAGTAATAGCTCATAGACTACAGAAAGAATTTGGCAAGCTAATTAAGAAACTACAATTAGATAAAGATATTAAACCAATGCTTGTTATTGGTTCAGCGACTTATCAAACCGATGCTACTCATAGTATTGGTTTAATAGAAAAAAGTGCAGATGCCTGTGCTGCTGCAATAGAAAATAAAATTGATTTTAAAGCTTTCTCTTCATTACAAAAGCAAACCAAAAGAACGGAGTCGAAGAAATGAATTCAGAAGTAAATGAAATAGAAATTCAGTTTAATCTGAACGGTCAAGATCTCAAAACCAAAGTTTTGCCAGGTATGACTGTCTTAGAAATGATTCGCAGAAATTTCAAACTTACCGCAACTAAAGAAGGTTGTGGAAAAGGTGAATGTGGGGCTTGTTCTATATTGTTTAACGGTCTTCCTATAAATAGTTGTTTGAAACTTGCGGCAACTCTCACTCCAACAGATAAAATAGTTACTGTCGAAGGGTTAGCTAATGACGAATTAATGCAAAGAATACAAAAAGCTTATGTAGACGAAGGTGCTGTTCAGTGCGGTTTTTGTATTCCAGGTATGACTATTAGCACTTATTCTCTTTTAAAGAAGAATCCTAAACCAACAATGGATGAAATAAAATTTGCTTTGGCTGGTAACATTTGTCGCTGTACTGGTTATAGAAAAATAGAAGCAGCTGTAGCAAAAGCAGCAGAAAGAGGAGAAAAATAATTATGAGTTTTGAATTTTACAAACCAGCAAATATTGATGAAGCCTCTAAACTGCTTAAAAATTCTGGCTATGTAGCTATAGTTGGCGGAACTGATACAATAGTTAAAATTAAAGCAAACTTTTATAAAGCACTTAAAGCTCTTGTAGACTTAAATGGTTTATTTAGCAAAGAAATAAAAGTTGAAGGCGACAAGTGCATAATCGGTAGTGCCTGTGTAATGAATTACATAGCAGAACACCCTGTTATAAAAGAAAATTTTCCAGTTCTAGCACAGGCTGCTTTGTCTGTTGCGGCTGTTCAAATTCGTAATACTGCTACAATTGGCGGTAACGTTGGTAATTCTTCCCCTGTTGGAGATACTATTCCCGCTCTTTATTCGTTGGAAGCAGAAGTTAATATCGTTAGCGACGAAGGCAAAAGAGTTGTTCCAATAAACGAATTTATTACAGGTGTTGGTCGAAATGTTCTAAAACCTGGCGAAATGATTGAATCTTTTGCTATTCCAATGAGAAAAACAAAAGGCTCTTTCCAAAAACTTGGAGAACGTAAAGCCCTTTCTATTTCTAAAATCAATCTTGGTCTTAGCTATTGGAATGATGGCAAACCACATTATAGAATTGCTCTAGGTGCAGTTGCTATTACTGTTTTAAGAGTTCCAAAAGCAGAAGAACTTTTGGAAAACTCTCCATTACCACTTACCGATGAAGTCATTCAGCAAGCTGCTACTTATGCCGTTGAAACAGCAAAACCAATAACAGATATTCGTTCTACGAAAGAATATCGGAAACAAATGGCAGGTGTGCTTCTGAAGAGAGCCTTGAATGCAATCAGGGAATGAATTACGAAAGAATAGTAGTTTTAATTAATTCACTAGCTAACTCTAGTCATTTAGACAAAGAGACACTTGGTAAAGCCTGTGAACATATCTGTAAGTTTAAGCCTTGCAAGCTTATTTATACAGAAGGAATTGAAGATTTTATTTCAAAAGCAAAAGAATATTCTTCTGATTCTAAAACTCTCATTGCTGTTGCTGGCGGTGACGGAACTCTGAATTTAGCCTTAAATGGGATTAAATCAGGTTCTTCATTAGGACTTATTCCTATAGGTACAGCAAATGTTGTTGCAAAAGAGCTTGGTTTTCCAAAAAGACTTATAGATATGTTCAAGCTACTTCTTACAGGTGCTTTGCAAAAAATAGATTTAGGTATCTGTAACGGAAAAAAATTCGCTTTTGTTGCGGGAATAGGCTTTGATGCTGTTGTTGCCAATTCTGTTTGCAAAAAGTTAAAATCTTTTTTGGGACAAGTTGCTTATGCTTTTGCTGTAATAAAAACTTTGCTAACATATAAAGCTCCTAAACTCACCATTGAATATGATAATGGTAAAACAGTAGAAGGTGAATTCGCTATATTTGCTAATATGCGAAGATATGGAGGGGAGCTATATTTCGCTCCTGAAGCAAGATATGATGATGGAAAACTAAATTTGGTCTTGTTAAAGAAATTTAGTTTTTTGTCTTTTGTTAAGCTTATTAAATATGCTTATGGTAAAAGCGAACTATCAAAAAATATAATTAAGTTGGTAGGAAGTGAATTTAAAGTTACTGCGTCAGAACCAACTTTATATGAACTTGATGGTGAAGTTTTCGGTCCAGAAACAACATTTTACATTAATGTTGAAAAGTTATCACAAGGAATAATCACAACATGAGCGGTTTCTGGGCAATATTTTGGATAATAATAAAATATTCACTGATAATAGGTGTTAGCTTAGGAACACTTGCTTTACTTATAATCATTTTTCACCCTATTTGTTTTTCTTTGAAAGGAAGAGGCTCGTTGAAAGGGCAACGTGGCGAAGTATTAATGAGCTATCTTTTTGGGTTACTTCGATTACGTTATATTGCAACTGTTCATACTCAAGATTTATGGTTTGAATTTGGTTGGTTTAAAAAGCTTTTGCAACGTGATAGTGTTAGAGGAAAAAGGGAAGAAGTGAGTATTGAAAAGAGAGAAGATGATAAGGCAAATGGAGAAAAATCTAATGTTGTCTCTGAAACTTTAGAAGAAAAGGTTGAAGAAAAAAGGGAGAGTGAAGAAGAGGATAGAGAAAAGGTAGAAGAGAAAAGAGAAGAAGAGCCGAAAGAAAAAGATATAATAAAAGAAGATTCCGCTGTTTCTAAAACCTTAGAAGAAAAGGGTAGTGAAGAAGAGGGGGATATTACCGTTACAGAAGCTGTCAAAAAAGAGGAAATAGAAGAAGATAAAATAGAGAAGGTGGATGAGGATGATACTGTTTCAGAAACTATAAAAGAAGAAGAAGTTTTACCCAAAGTTGAAGCAACACCAGAACAACTTGCGGAATTACAAAATATTCTTGAAGAAGAAGAAAAAAAAGAAGCTGAAAAAATAGAAAATAAAGGCAATGATTTAAGTGCTAAATTCCGCAAATTCAAAAAAGATTTTGATAGAAGATACAAACAAATTAGAAGCAAAATTCGTTTGGTAAAGAGTAAATGGGGTAAACTTTGGCCAATTGTTAAAAGGTTTTGGAATAGAGGCAAAAAAGGCTTTAAACTTTATGGTGGTAATCTTAAAATCAAATATTCTTTTGAAGATTATTGTTTGACAGGTATGTTTTATGGCTGTGTAGCACCAAGTATAGGTTTTGTTAAAAGATATGGTGTAAATTTTATGCCAATTCCTGTTTTCCCTGAACAACCTTCAAATGCTGTATATTCAAAAGCTTCTTTTTGTTTAGATATAAAGCCTTATCGTCTTATTTGGGCAGTTTGTGGCTTACTTTTTGAAAAAGAAATCTACAAAGAAGTTTACCAACTATTGAAGAAAAAGTATGCGAAGAAGAGAACTGAAAACTGAATGCCCTAACCTCTATACCCTATAGCCTTAACCTTATTTTCTATTTCGCTAATGTCATTCCCATTGTTTTCTATAAAAGTAACTTTTGGGTCGTTTGCAGGTTCTGCGTCTTGCGAGAAAAGTCTGTCTCTTGCTCTTTGTTCTGTCCAACCTCTTGAAGAAACTAGACGTTTCAATCTTACTTCTGGATTGGCTCTTACATATAAAATTATGTCACATAAGGAGTCCAGCTTCATTTTATATAGCAAAGCACAATCAACAACAACGCTTTTTTTGTTATTATTTTCATAATCTTTGATTAAACTATGGACTATTTTAACCATTTGAGGATGCATTATAGAATTTAGCTTTTCAGTGGCTTCTGGAGATTCAAAAGCCTTTGCTCCTAATTTAATTCTATCAATTTGAGAATCAGTGAGAATATCTGCTCCAAAGGCTTCAACAAGTTTTTCTATAGTATCAGAGAGTTTTAAAACTTTGTGCCCCAAAGAATCAACATCTATATATTCAGCATTAATTAAGCGACTCAACGTTTTGGCAATTGTCGTTTTGCCAGCTCCTGTTTGTCCAGAAACCCCAATAACCTTGATACTCATGATTGCTTTTTCTCTGGTAAATATACCGTAAATGTAGAACCTTCACCAAGAACACTCTGAACTTCAATTGTTCCTCCATGTTCTTCGACGGTTCTTTGAGCCATAGAAAGACCAAGACCTGTTCCGTCTTCTTTTGTTGTCATAAATGGGTTGAAAATATCTCTCATTCTTTCGTGAGAAATTCCACAACCAGTATCTTCAAAAGCAATTTTTACCCTTTCATCAACTGGTTCAATATAAACAGTTAGTTTTCCATCTTTTCCAATGGCTTGAATAGCATTGACCATAATATTTATGAACACCTGTTTAAGCTGGTCGGGGTCAGCAGTTGTTAATGGGCAGTTTTCTGACTCTTTGATTTCAAAAGCTATATGCAGTTTGTTCAACTGGTTTTTAATGAGCTTATAACAATCTTGAACAACATCAATCGGAGCTACATCAACAGTTTTTGGCTTACTTGGTTTAGCAAAATCTAGAAGATTGCCAATAATGCTTTCAAGACGGTCTATTTCTCTTTGAATGATTTCTAATGGTTCTCTTCGAGCGTCGTCAGAACTAAAATCACTGGCGAGAAGTTGAACAATCATTTTCATTCCAGTAAGAGGATTTCTTATTTCATGGGCAATACCTGCCGCCAAAACACCCAATGCAGAAAGTTTGTCTGCACGCATAAGCTGTTCTTCCAAAGCGGTAATTCTTGTAACATCTTTTATAAAACAAGCTATGCCTTCAATATCACGCCCTGTTTCGTTTCTAATTGGAAAAGCGTTAATCGTTAGCGTTCTGTTTTGACCGCCTGTTTTCACTCGCAGTTTTGTGTCTTCATGTGTGATTTTTGTTTCAAGAGCCTCTTTTATAACGTTTATAAGAGTGGGTGGTAAATCTTCGTTAGCACTCTTAATATCCCAATCTTCTGGAAACTGGTGAGTTAGCATTAATTTTACTTCTTGGTTGGCATAAGTTAATTTGCCTTGTGGATTAAAGATTAGAACTCCAGAGTTCATGCTTTCCAAAATACGTTCAGTAAAACCTTTTAACTTAATAAGGCTCTTGAACATAGTATCAATAGAAGCAATCTGTGTTGCTATAATCTGCAAACCTATTATGTCTTCATCACGATATGCATAAGGCTTTTGGCTACCAATGGTTAAAACCCCTGTAAGTCTGCCAGAAACTTCAAATGGAAGAATTAGAACAGAGTTAAATTCTTGTGTGTAGGTCAAATAAGGCTTCATTTGCTTTGCCGCAAGTCCTACTGGCCCTTCTCCTATTTTTATAGTCTTGGGAAAAGACTTAGAAACATTTGCTTCATTTCTAGCTTCAAGATGCTTCCCATCGTTACTAATAAAATAAAGGACATAAGAGTCGAATTTTATAAAGCTCCTTGCAACTTTTCCAAGGGCATCATAAATATTTCTGAAATCTATTACAGATTCTGCTTGTTGAGAAATTTCATAAAGAGCAGATAAACGAGAGTTTTTGTGTATCATTTCGTTATTCAGTCTGAAATTTTCAAAAAGAGAACCCATAAAAGGTGTTATTGTTTCTAAAAATAAACACTGTTCTTCGTTAAAATCTCTCTGATTCTCGTATTTAACTAGAACTAGAAGTGCCTGTGGTTTACCATAAAGAGTTAAAGGCCATATAGAAACTTGATTATTTGGATATTCTTCGGAAATTATGGCTTGGAAATCTTGAGCACTTTGAATGTCGTCATGAATTCTTAAATAAACATTGAAACATTCTTTTAAAAATACATCGCTAATTTCTGGATCAACAGTAGAATTTAAAAAGCTCTTCACAAAAGGAACCATAATATTGTTTTTTTCGTGAGGGCTTAATAATAAAGCTCCCATAGAATTTGTTACTTCTATGGCACATTCGGTCAGATAAAGCAATGCTCTATCGGGGGTTAAACTAGATACTGTTTTACAAATATCTCTTATAAAAGTTAAAGGATTTTCGCTCGTATATTCTTTATTCATAGTATTTATGATAATACGCCTATATTTCAAATGCAATAAAAACTTAATTACATATTATTCTTTAGACGACCTATCCAGCGATTTTGTCCACATTGTAACCATTCTATGTTTTCTAAGCCATTTATTCTTTTAGAGGTCACAAGACGGTCTTGGGGTGTCATCTGTTCCACCCAATCTTCATAATAATCTGGTAACGGAGTTTTGTCTTTAATTAACATTTTATTGATAGCAATAATGTTATTTTTTTCTTTATTAAAAATCGAAAAGGAATTTAGATAAATATAAGTGCAATTTGCATCGGGGTTTTCGTAATATTGGGAAAAAGCAAAGCTTGAATCGTCATTATATATGATTCCGCCAGCTTTTGGAGCCCAATCATTCAATTCTTTTATAGAAAAATCTATAGGAAAAGTTGAAATGGCTGTTTTGCTAAATCTGCCTAGTCTATCATTTGACGATAACAAAAAAAACAAGCACAAAGCAAATATCGACACACAGATTTTTACTCTAAGAATTTTAAAAGATTCTGCCTTTTCTAGTATTTCTGAAATTGTTTTTGAAAACCATAATAACAGTATGCTATCTCTGAATAAATCCAAATCATTATAACCAAGATTTACTAGAAGCTGTAGGACTAGAGCAACAAATAATAATGAATCTTCAAAACAATTTATAGTTTTTCTAGTATTTTTATGTGATTTAAGCCATATAACTATAAAAGCAAAAAATAGCCAGGCATTTTTTGATAACAATGGAGCTATATCTTGTAAAAGAAAACTATTGAAAGAGTTGAAACTTATATTTAATTGGTCTAATGCATAAATTTCTGGAGGAATAAAACTACGTAAAGTAAATATATATAACAGTATGCAAAAAGAACAAGTTTTAGGTTTTTTTTCTAAATTCTCTGAAAATAGGGTTAATATTGTCATTAATAGCATACAAAGTAAAATTTGAGGAGAGCTACTTAATAGTCTTATTATAAAATTATTGTTTGCTAACATTATTATGCTCATGGCTAAAAACCATGTTAGAAAGTTCTCGGTAAAACATAGTCCTATAATATTAAAAATAACAAAAGTTGCTGTAACAATTATTATTAAGTTATGCTCTTTTAAGTTATCATAAATTGGTTTATTATTTTTAACACTTTCTTCAATACATTCTTGTGGAATGGGAAAATTTGAGTCTTTTGTTAATGTTGCACTAATAAGCATTGCATAGTTTGGTGACCAGCCATAAGAGAGAATCTTCAACGGTACTAGCAAAAGAACTGCTGATATAAGAATCAGAAAAAATATATTAATAGATTTTTCTAGTAACTTTGATAATTTCATTTCTTAAAACCACCTACCACTCACCACAAGAGCTTTTAGCCTCAACCAAGCTACGCTTGGCTTCTGGATTGCCACGCAGTCTACCGACTGCTCGCAATGACGGTTACGACTGTGACTAGCGTTATTGACAATAACTACAACAACTACGCTGGCTGAAAGCCAGCTACTCTTTTGTGACTCTCTCAATCACGCAGCTATGCTTCTTTTCTCTGTCTACATTTATACCTACAAGCAAAATATCGCCTTTATACTCTTTTATTGCATCTATGTAGTTTTTCTTTTTTATCTGGTCGATAG
>CAJOQX010000116.1 GCA_905236865.1 Candidatus Rifleibacteriota bacterium | reverse complement strand
TGCCTGTTCACCGTTCCATCTATAAAAATACTAACGCAAAAGCAATAGTTCATGCCCATTGCCCAAATGTCATTGCTATTTCCCTAAACAAAAAAGGAATAGAAAACAACAGATTAATGCTTAAAGACGCTGAAGGGCTTTATTACTTTGCTAATGGTGTACCTCTTATTGAAGCAAAAAATGCTATTGCTTCAGAAAAAGTAGCAGAACTGGTTATACCTGCTTTTAAAAAAACAAAAATTGTTATAGTAAAAGGGCATGGAGTTTTCTCTATAGGGGAAAGTTTAGAAGAAGCTTATCATTGGGTCACAAGCTTAGAACATTCTGCAAAAATAATTACTTTATCCTAATTTTTTTTGTTATCGACAATTTACATATTACATAGTAAATCCCTCTTTTTTGAAATAAGCTTCAATCCTTAATTTTGACAAACTAATTTTGTTTTAGTAAAAAATAATAAATTTCTTTTAAAACTTACTTAAGTGTTTTATAATATTTATGTTGTTATTATACAGCCTTGATTGAGGAAAGGAATATAAAAAAGGAATGAACGAAACTCAAATTAGAAAAGAATTTGCAAGATGGGTTGAAGAAACAAAAAATAATAAAAGTATTAATGATGAGTTAGTTGCGATAAAAGATGATTATGCTAAGATTGAAGATGCTTTCTATACAGAATTAGCATTTGGAACAGGTGGATTGCGTGGTGTTTTAGGTGCAGGAACAAACAGAATGAATGTTTATACTGTAGCTAAAGCTTCTCAAGGGTTAGCTTCTTATGTTGTCAATCATTATAAAGAAGGTGACAGAAGAATAGCGATTAGCTTCGATTCAAGAATCAATTCTGATTTGTTTGCAAGAACTGCCGCAGAAGTTTTTGCCGCTAATGGTATCGAAGTTTATATTTATAAACAGTTAATGCCGACTCCTTGTGTTTCTTATGCTACAAGAGAACTTAAATGCTCTGCTGGCGTTATGGTAACAGCTTCACATAATCCTTCAAAATACAATGGTTACAAAGTTTATGGTGCTGATGGTTGCCAAATTACTTCAGATGCAGCAAAAGAAATTCAGGACAGAATCAACAATACTGATGTTTTCAAAGATGTTAAACAGGGCAACTTCGATGAAGGTATGAAGAACGGCAGTATTAAATACATCCCTGAAAGCATAATTACTTCATTCATCGAATGTATCAAAAAACTTTCTATGCTTAACGGCGAAAAGATTGATAAAAACGTAGCTATTGTTTATTCGCCACTTAATGGCACTGGTTTAGTTCCTGTAACAAGAGTTTTGAAAGAAACAGGTTTTACTAATGTAACTGTTGTTAAAGAACAAGAAATGCCTGATGGTCATTTCCCAACTTGTCCTTTCCCAAATCCAGAAATAAAAGAAGCAATGCAACTAGGTATGGATTACGCAAAACGTTTGAATGCGGATATGCTTCTTGCTACCGATCCAGACTGCGATAGAGTAGGTATTGCTGTAAAAGACGAAAAAGGCGAATACAGACTTATGACAGGCAACGAAGTTGGATTGTTGCTTACTGATTATATTTGCTCTAGATTGACTGCAAACAAGAAAATGCCTGTTAATCCAACAGTTATAAAGACTATTGTTTCTACAGACCTTGCTGATGCTATTGCTGAAAGTTACGGAGCTAAGACAATCAGTGTATTGACTGGTTTCAAATATATTGGTGAACAGATTGCAATATTAGAAAAAGGTGGTCATCCAGAATCTTATTTAATAGGTTTTGAAGAAAGCTATGGCTACTTAACAGGAACTCATGCAAGAGATAAAGACGCTGTTAATGCTGCTTTCTTGATTTGTGAAATGTTTGCTTACTATAAGACTCATAACAAGAGCCTTATTGAACGTTTGAACGAACTCTATGCTAAGTTTGGTTATAACTTGAATATAACCCATTCATACACTTTTGAAGGTTCTGCTGGTCTTGCTAAGATGAAAGCTGTTACTTCTGGCTTTGCTCAAGGCGTTGACGTAATTGGTGGTGTAAAAGTTAATAAAATGCTTGATTATAACAAAGGCATTGATGGCTTGCCAAAAGCTGACGTTATCAAGTTCTTGATGGAAGGTAACTGTTCTGTTGTTGTAAGACCTTCTGGAACAGAACCAAAGCTTAAAACTTACGTTTCTGTAAGAGCTAAGAATGTAGAAGAAGCTTCAAAAATTGAAGCTAAAATTGCGGCGGATTTACAAACCAAGATTGACGGCTTCGCTAAATAATATATCTAAAAAAAGGCTCGCAATTGCGAGCCTTTTTTAATTCTCCCATATTCTAAGCCATAGATACTTCTTATGGCGAAGAATTTCAAAATTAGCATATTTAACAGCTCTACCATTATTTTTAATGAGCCATAAATCATCAATTCTTTCGATGAGGCTTCTATTTATAGAATTTTCTAACCCATTATTTTTTAGCCAAACCCTTATAACTTCTCTCCTAAGAGAGGTTTCAGGCTTTTTAGCCACCATAATTTGATTCTTTTCTTGGTTAAAAAATGTTTTTATATATTTTAAAGCTCTTTTATGTAAATCTTTTTGAAGTTGGGAAGCATCTGCTCCCAAAGCTATGATATGACTAACAGAACCCTTGTATATATCTTCAAGCATAGGCATAAGCTTATGTCTTATTTTATTTCTTAAATATAAATCAGTTTGATTTGTTTCATCTTCTCGCCATTCTTGCTTAATAGATTTTAAAAAGTTCGACAATTCTAGTCTTGTTATATTTAAAATAGGTCGCCACATTTTAAGCTCTGTATTTTCAAAATTAAGAGTAATTTGGCTTTTTATTCCCTGTATGCCTTTCCAAGAGCTACCTCTCATCATACGCATAAGAATTGTTTCTGCTTGGTCTTCAGAGTTATGTCCTGTGACAATTACATCTGCTTTAGATTCTTTTAACATTGAAGCAAAAGAAGAATATCTGAAATTTCTTGCCCAACCTTCAGAACCCAAATTTCGATTATTTTCTAAATCTTCTTTTGTTGCTTTTCTAGAAAAAAACTCAATATTATGTTCTTGACAAAGCTGTTTTACCCATTCGGCATCTGCTGAACTTGTGTTTCTCATAGAATGATCAACATGAAACACACAAAATTGTTTGTGCTTCATTCTGCACCATTCACGGATTAAAAATAGCATGGCTACAGAATCTGTCCCGCCAGAAACAGCGATAGCATACTTATTACCTACAGAGGCTTTTGTCAGTTTAGACAAAAGCCTCTGTAAAATAGGATTTTTCTTAGAAATCATAGAAAAAGATAAAATTAATTACTAAGGTTTTCTAGTTCTTTTCGTGCTGCTCTTGCACAGATGCTATTTTTACCATTATCTCTTTCTAAAACTTTGGTAAGCCATTCTTGGGCTTCTTCATATCTAGTTGCACCTTTTAAAGCTCTACCATAATCCAAAGCTCTCGACATAAATGTAAAATCATCAGGATTAGGATTATTTTTAAATTGTTCTTCATAAAGAGCACAGAGTTTGCTATAATTATTGGTTTTCTGATACGCAATTACTAATCTATTTTTTACAGCAGCCATAAGCCCAGATTCTATTTTTGGATATTGGCTTAACAAATGTTCTAAAACAGCAGCACAATTTTCAAATTCTGGAGGATCTAGTTGTATCATATATAGATTGGAAAGCTTCCAACAGGCATCTTCAGCTTTAACTGTTTGAGGACATTTTTCTATTACCTGTTTAAGAAGACTTATAATAGTACTATAATCATATTTATCTGTTTCAGCTAATTCTATCCAAAGTTTTTTTGCCAATTCTTTTTGTTCTTCAGGACTTAGCTTATTTGAAACTTTAAAAGTTACTCCATCAGCAAATCCTTCATCATTAGTTTCATATTCGGAATCTTCACCATCTTTATTAGATTTTGTATTATTACTAATATTCGCTAAAGGAGAAGATGCTGCAACTTTATCTTTACGAATCTTATCTAGCATTTCTTTAGCATATTTGTTATTGGTATCCTTTATTAAAACTTGTGAAAAAAGTGTTGTAGCTCCAGATAAGTCACCATTTTTGTATTTTGCTTGTCCTAAGGCATTTTTTATTCGTAAATTATTAGGATAAGCTGCTACTGCCTTGGTTAGCATAGATTCACATTCTTTATATTTTTTCAAGTTGATAAGTAACATTGCATAATCAATATAAAGATTTTCGGAAGCGGTATTTTTTGTATTGGCTTCATAAAGTTTTAAAGCTTCATCGTATTTTTTTGCATTTTGCAATTCTTTTGCTTTTTTTATAATAGCAACATCGTTTGCAGCGTTAGCACTAACAGCAATTAATGAACTAATTGCAACAGTAAAAAGAAAGTTAGTTTTTTTCATTTTTCCTCCAAATAAATAAACAAACAACTTAAATTTATTACCATTTTATACTTAAATCTGATTCTACACAAGTTGAATAAAATTGACAAGCAATTGATAGAGTCGTAGTATCTTTCTTTTTACCACTATATTCATTTGATGCTATTTGCATTGCCACATTTAAACAGCTAAATTTGCGATCTTCGTTATTTTTAGACGAACCGTCTTCGCTATTTTCGTCTTCTTCATCCTTAAAGTGCCAATCGAAATTCAATGACAAAATCTGATTAGACCCATGAAAATCTGTTTTCAACTCGCCATTATTGGTTATTTCATATCGATAAAGAGTTTTTTTGTCTGGTTCAAATTGATATTTAATGGTGGCTTCTTCACCATTTTTTAATATTTTAAATTCAAAAATATTTTTATCACAGTTATTTTCAACTTTTTTTAAAGCTCTTACATCTGAACGCATTCGTTCTACAATGTTATCCATAAGACGTTGAATACTGACCAAATCATTACTCTTTTTGAATTGAACATTGCTTCTGCTCATCATTGCCATACCTACACCCATAATTACACAAGAAAGGGCTGAGACAATAACAACTTCAATTAAAGTTATGGCTTTATTATTTCTTTTTTTCATTTAGTTCTTTCACCATGTTTTAGGGCATATAATTTTACTGATTGTTCTGTATTTTCGTCGTTCTCTTTAACTCTATAATATACTGTTACTTCTATCCCTATAATTTTCTTGTCTTTATTTTCAGTAAACTTGTTTATTTCGTATCTAAAACGCCTAAAGGAAGCATCCATATTTTCTTTTGGTGAATGTATACCGTCTTCAGATGTATTGTCGGCTAAGGAGTCTCTCAAAGTAAGTATATCAAATGGATTTTTTAAATTATGTTTAGGAGAATCTAATACATTTCCAGAAATTGGAAGACTTAATGCTTCTATATCTTTATAAGGACGTCTAATAATGTCATCCATATAGCTTGAAGCAAGCTGTCCTGCCATCATGTGCTTACCAGCAGAGAATGCATTACTTGTTTGGCGACTTCCTAGCCAAACTATTGGTAATATAGCTAAGGCGAAAATACAAACTCCTACCATTAACTCTATCATTGAAAAAGCTTTTTTATTAAACATTAAGATTCTTCCGAAGTTGAAGTTAATTTGTAGTCATCCATATATTCTCTTATTTGAACAGCTAAAGGTGGTGTTGAGGTTGCCATTTTTCGTGGATAAATAAAAAAAGGTATGTCATATATGCTATCATCATAAGTGGATGTAGTTCCAAATTTTTTAAGCTTTTTAATTAAATCTAATCTATTACATACCATTGAACCATAGAAAACAATATTATCTTTAACATTTTCTCCCCATTTTATTTGCTCTTCATTATTGTTTAAATCATTAAGATTGATTAATTGAACTCCTAACAATATATTGCCATTAATTGTTATTTGCTGACCTTTTAAACTTACAAAAGTAATTATTTTATCTGGGGCGATATAACTTTTTTGACCTTCTTTAGTCCATTCATCTCTAACTATATTTTTAGTTGCAGTCATATTACTTAACAAAAAATTACTAGCTTGGAGTACTTCTCCTCTATAAATATTGTTTATGTTTATTTTACCGTCTACCAAAATTATACCACCACTACATTTATTTTCATCTAAAATCAAATCTTTGTCTATATCTAAATCTCCTTTAACATAAACTACTCCATTTATATTAAAGTTTGTCGGTTCATTGTTATAACCGACAGCTTCTTTAAACTCTTTTTGGTCATCGTAAACTCTTCCAATTCTTTTTTCTATAGGAGAACAATTATCGGAAGAATCTTTATCAACAAACCAAGATTTCCAATAATTGTAAAATTTAGTATTATTTTCTAATTTAAATCCATCAGCCGAATTAAAATTTTCTTCTTTATAATTTTCATGTTCTGTTCCAACACAATTCATATCTAAAAATTTAGCATATTTTTGACCTTTTTCTGATATATCTAATCCAGATACTACTTTAGACATAAAAAGGGTATAATCAGCATTAGAATCATATTCTGTACTAGTTTTATCAATTTCAAATTTTCTTGTCACTCTTGAATTCCACATCTTTTGTTCAGGAATATCCTCTATTGTTCGACGTTTACTAAAAAATAAAGGCAACCCTGCGGTACCATTTGGTTGCCAAAAAGTATAAACAATAAATCTAGCAAAAACATCACCATATATTTCACGAGCTCTAAAAGGGTTAACAGGATTAAGACCTAAAAGTCTAATTGCAGAAGAATATGTTAAAGCCGAAACTAAGTCATTTTCTTTTATTTTTACATTCTCTAAGTAATCATTACCAGAATCGTCACTTAAAAAATCTTCTACATTCCATGTACATCCATTAAAAACGTTCTTCATTTCATAAGAAAATCCCATTACACTCAATTTTGCTGTTGCATAATGTAATAATGGTAATTCGTGAGAAAATAACCTTTTAAATTCACCATTTGGTTTTTGTATGAATGGCAATAAACTTAAGTAATTATTCATATTTTCGCTACTATTTAAATCAAGATCTTTTGCAAAAATAAAGTCTGTATCACGATAAACGCTATTAAATTTTCCACCTGCTAAATTTAAATAAACTGGGCTATTAGTATTTCCACCTAAATAAACTTTACCTGTTGTTTGTGGGTCAGTATCATTATCAAGTGGTTGTAATAGAACAAATGGCTTTATTTTATCTTTTATTCGATTATTTTCGTTCTGTAATTGGAATCCATTTTCATCTAATACAAGAACGTTTAAATCATCTTTTTTATTTTTACAATCTTGATCTGCTTTTATATTGTCAACAAAGAGCATAAAATCCTTTAAAATTGGGGTCATACGATATACAACAGAAAAAGGATATGTAACTTCCATTTTATATTTTCTTTTTTGAAATTTACATTCACAGCTTATAAGAATAGAACCTTTTTTTTCATCCTTTTCTCTGCCAGGTCCAGGAGTTACTACGTTATTGTAGCTAATTTCTTCTGTATCTTCACCTAGGATTATTTTTAAAGGTAAATCACTAGTTAAAAAATCAATTTTATGTGGTTTATAGTTTTGGGCTAATATTTTCCCTAATTCATCAGAAGGAGTATAGTTTATTTTGTTTGTAATATCTTTACCTTTATAAGCTGTTATATCTCCACAAATTAACTTTGAAAAATCTGAATTAGGGTTATTGGCTTCACTTCTTATATGCTGCATAACTTCGCTAACATAAGATTCTAAGAAATAACGGCTTATTTGAGTGTAGTCACTTAAAGTTAAAAGACGAGTATGTCCAGACATACGTCTTGACATTGCCGCAGTCATTAAAAGCATAACGGTAATAACCCCAATAAGGAGAACCGTTAAATTACCTCTTTTATCTTTATTTTTTTTCCTATTGTTAATAATGTACGACATATTTTCATTATAACATATAAAAACTAAAGCTTGAAAGAGTTTTTATGATTTTAGTTTGGATAAACGCATTAAGATTTTTTATTGATTGCCACGCCTGCTTACAGCGACTTTCAATGACATATTGTTGTAACACTGATAATTACAAAAAGTTTGTGTATGCCCTGACCGACTTAGGACAAATAATACTGGCTTTCAGTTATCGTTTTTAGTAATTAGTTTTTTTTATTAATAGAAAGTTTGTAAAGTAACAGATATTGCAAATATTCGCATTTTCTTTGCTTAAACAAAAACTACAACAAAAACCAACTACAATAAAAACAAAAACCGCTTGTTTTTACAACAAGCGGTTTTTTATGTTTATACTTTTCCTTTGGCTTTCAATATTTTGACAATAGAGCTAATAACGTGAATACCTTTGGTTCCTCGACCAAAGCCGTCATCCATACCTGCTTCTTTGGCGATTTCTCTAGTTACTTGGGTGCCACCGCAAACGCAAATAACTTTGTCTCTAATACCTTTTTCTCTAGC
>CAJOQX010000115.1 GCA_905236865.1 Candidatus Rifleibacteriota bacterium | reverse complement strand
GGTTTAACTCTATTAGACCGTAGTATTCAATTCCATTGGAATGAGTCTAATATTGAATGTTTGAAATTTATTATTGAAGCTGGTGCAGATGTTAATCACAAAAACAAATCGGGGGAAAAAGCAATTTCACAAGCTTTTTATTACGACTGTATAGAAGCAATTGACATTTTGTTAGAAGCAGGAACAATAATTGATGATGAAAATTTTATGTTGATAAAAAACAGAATTAATATTTCTTGTCTTAGTCCTTCTAAAAAATTTAAGCTTCTGAAACGCCTTTATCAAGCTGTAGGCAAGGAGTTCTAATTAAGTGCCAAAGTCTGAATGTTCAGACTTTGGCGGTTTTATTGTAGTCAGTACTTATTGTTTTTATTGTTTAATCGAATAGTATAACTAAGGAGCAGTTATTAATTATTTATCAACTGCTCCATTTAAAATGAATCAATTAAAAAATTCATTTATTTTTTTTATTAAATTGTCAACATCAATACATATTTCTTCTAATGTGTTATAATCTTCTTTACGGTATCTAAAACACCAAATTGGTCCTAAATAATTCTTTTCTTCCAAACTTTCTTCTGGTTTTATTTCATATTTTTTAAGAAAACAATCTTTTCTATTTTCTGGAATAACTTCTTTAATATTTTTATTTTCTTCAGAGGTTTCCTCATTTGACTTTTTGGGTTTTATTTCATTTTTCCAAAAATAAAAGTTAAATGACCACTCCCCTCCATAATTCAATAATATCAAAACATCAATTCTACGATTATTATCAGTTTGCTTTTTCAAAGTCAAACGATAGACAGTTTTATTAGACTCTGCTTTTATTTCGGCATAATCTCCAAATTTATCTTGTATTATCATCAAGTTATCATTTAGATATTTATTTCTCATATTTATTAAATCATTAATAGTTTTATAATTATTATGGAAAAAATCTCTTGTTTTTTTATCCATTGAAGAACCTCCATTAAATTCATTGTTTAAGCATAATGTGAAATCTTTAAAGAAATACCACCACTTGATATTTTTGCTATTATCGCTACTTAAATTATAATTTATAGTTTCATCGAATTTATCAAGTAATTTAGACCATTTTATATGCTGCCAACCTGAATTCTCTAGGTTATTTTCATCGTTCGACAATACAAAAAAATACTTCATTTGAGAATTATAATGACTATTAACATAATTTTCATAATCATTTAAATCGTTTGCTAACCAATGCCTAATTTTGTTCTCTATCGTTATAACCCAATCTTTCCCTTTTATAATAATGTCTATTCTGTTTCCAACATTTGTATATACTTCTCTTTCAAAAGTAACCTCATTTTCTATATCAATATTAACCTTTTTACAAAATTTTAAAAATGTTCCAAAAATAGACTTATAAATAGGGCACCTTGAACTTAAATAAAAACCTAAAATATCAGAAGCAGGATTTTCATAATATCCTTTTCCACCTATATCAAAAATTGATAATTCACCTTTTTCTATGTTTGATAATTTACTTACTTCTTTTAATATTTTTTTATATTCTTCCAGATTTTCCATTTCAATTCCTTTTTTTTATTTTCTTTCAAGTTGCTTTACTTTCACATTACATAATTATATGTAGTAGAATTTTGAAAAACAAGTTTTTGTTTATTATTCAGGGCAAACGCATTAAAATTTTTGATAAAATAAAGAAAACTAGTAATAATCATAATTTCTATTATCTATTATTAATAATGATTATACAAAAAACGTCATTGCGAGGCGTTGAAAACGCCGTGGCAATCCAGAATTTAGTCGTAAAAATTTTTAGGTTATGATTGGTGTGATGGTTTAGAGGCTACTGCCTCTTAGTTCTATTGTTAAGATATAGCTTTGCTAAATATCAAAAATCTGAAATTATATTTACTCTGCAATCATCTATTAAATAATCACACCAACCACCTCCAACACCAATAAAACCTCAAAGACTATCTAAAACAATCCCCTTTTGCTCTCAGCTCTCAAGCTCTTATCTCTAAAAAACTGGATTGCCACGCCTTCGGCTCGCAATGACGAATTGGCACAGACTAACGGTTGCTAAAACAATCCTCTTATCTCTTTTTCTCGAATCTCTTATCTCTAAATAAAAAAAGCTTTACCTTTTTTCTTCCTCCGACAAGTTATGACGAAGCTAACTGCTATTATTAAACCATAAGCCTTAGTGCTTAAATCTAATTATTCTCTAGGAGAAAATTATATGGCAATCTCTACTGCAATTGAAAAACAAGGTTTAGTTTATGTTTATGATGAAAAGAACAGACAATTATTTACTGAAAGTGGTACATTGCATGGTTATACCAGTAATACTGTAAGTATAAAAAAAGTTGATGGTTACATTCGAACTTTTGACGAAAAGAAACATCAGCTAAGTTGTCAAAGGGGTTAACCAAATGGAATTAAAAAAAATACAACAAAAACAATAACTACCAACTACAATAAAAACAAAATAATATTGGGCTGTTTACGACTTAGGCTTTATGCCTCTACAGTCACAACAGCCTTTTTTCATTATTTTGTATTTATAAATTATTTTTATACACGTGAAAATAATCACAAGCGGTAATAAAGAGAGTTATATAAAAAATCAAGCAAAAAAATTGTGCACGACTCTTAAAATTTTCGATTTTCAAAAGTGGTAGGAAGCAATTTCTCGTTAAGGACGCCGAGAAAAATTAACTTCAAGGAGTCCTTAAATGAAAAACTCTATGTTTCTTGTTCGTTTCGCTCTTATCATTGGAAAGTTAAAAGTTGGCAGACCAATGACCGCTAAAGAATTATCTGATTATGTTAATTCAAATAATAGAATCAATGGAGCAGGTAAAGTATCTGTCAGAACTATTCAACGTGATATTGCCGAATTACGTGACGGATTAGGCATGAACATCGTTAATAAAAAAAATAATACTTATGCTATTGAACCCATGAAGGAATATTGTCCAGAACACATAAAGAATATTATTGAAGTATTTAATGAAATTTTAAAAGGTTTTGAAAAGACAGAACCAGAAAAACTTGTTTTAAATACGGCTATTAATCAGAGTAAAGATGTTAAAATTTCATTATTGACTGAAGAAAACAAGTGCATAGATATAAATAAAGCAGTAACACTTAAAGCTGAAATTCAAACAACTCTTAACTCTGATTTAATTAATTGTCTGACAAAGTGTAAAAAAGTAATTAAAGTCGATAAACCCGACTGGCTGAAAAAGCAGTTTGGTGCTTAATATTTAAGTGTTCAAGTTGTTTGAAACAAGTCTATATCTGGCAAGAAAATTAGCAAATGCAATTATTCATCCTGAAATAGTTAAAATAGAAGGTTATAAATTAATAGATAATTTAGATGGTTTTATAATCGAATTTGATAAATTTTAATCAATATTAATTTGTAGCTGTTATTTATAAAAAAAGAGTGACATGAAAGTCTTTATTGAGCTTGCAGAATTCGGCTGTTGGATTTGATGCAAATAAGAAACTTAACAAACAGCCTTTTATGTCGTTTGCTATAGAACGAGAATTTTTATCCGCTACTTTATCAGCTACTTTTAGTAGCGAATAAAGTAGCGAATAAAATTAATGTATGTTATAATTAAACCAAGAAGG
>CAJOQX010000114.1 GCA_905236865.1 Candidatus Rifleibacteriota bacterium | reverse complement strand
GGAAATGAAGTTCTTGCTCACTTCCCAAATGAAAAATGTGCTGTTGACGACCTCGAAATGGCATCTGCATTCTATGCAATGTATGCTTGGAACATAGCACATAAGTAAGCTTGCTACGCAAGCGTTTTTATAGTTTTTGGTTTTTGTTGTTTTTATTGATAAAGACAATAACTACAATAAAAACCAACTACAATAAAAACATTTTATTCATATTAAATCGGTTATGAAATAATTAAAAAAAATGGATTGCAACGCCATATAAAGATGGCTCGCAATGACGGATAAGGCAGAGACTAAAGATTACTAAAATAATTCACTTCTCCCCTACTCCCTACGCCCTAACCCCTAAAAAGTAAGTAAAATATAAAACTTTCTTTTTCTTACAAAGTTTGCAAAATAATAAAGGAATAATAAAATAATGAATAGCGAAATTAAAGCTCTATTAGAAGAAATTAAAACCTACAATACCGACCTTTACCGCCATGACTTACTTTGGACATGGGAAAAATCAGATGACGAACTAAAATGCATCCTTTCTATGGCTCGCTTGCTAATGCAAATGAGAAAAGAAAATATTTCTGCAAAAGTTTTTGATTCTGGTCTCGGTATATCTCTCTTCAGAGATAATTCTACAAGAACAAGATTTTCATTTGCTTCTGCTTGTAATCTCTTAGGTCTTGCTGTTCAAGACTTAGATGAAAAGAAATCTCAGATTGCTCACGGCGAAACTGTTCGTGAAACTGCAAATATGATTTCTTTCCTTTCTGAAGTAATCGGTATCAGAGACGATATGTATCTTGGTGCTGGTAACAAATATATGAGAGAAGTTGGTGCTGCTCTTGATGATGGTTACAAACAAGGCGTTCTTCCACAAAGACCAGCTATCGTAAACCTCCAGTGCGATTATGACCACCCAACACAAGTTATGGCTGACTTAGCTTGGTTGAAAGAATATTTCGGCGGTCTTGAAAACTTGAGAGGCAAAAAGATTGCTATGACTTGGGCTTATTCTCCAAGTTATGGTAAACCATTATCTGTTCCACAAGGCGTTATAGCTCTTATGACTCGTTTCGGTATGCACGTATCTCTTGCTCATCCAGAAGAATACACTTTGATTCCAGAAATTATGAATGTTGCAAAGAACAATGCTGAAAAGTCTGGTGGAAAATTTGAAGTTGTTAAAACTATGGATGAAGCATTCAAAGATGCTGATATCGTTTATCCAAAGAGCTGGGCTCCTTATGCTGTTATGGGTAAGAGAACCGAACTTCTCAAACAAAACGACCATGAAGGGTTGAAAGAACTTGAAAAGAAGTGTCTTGCCAACAACGCTAAGTTCATGGATTGGGAATGCACCGAAGAAAAGATGAAACTTACAAAGAACGGTAAAGGTCTTTATATGCACTGCTTACCAGCAGACATTACCGATGTAAGTTGCGAACACGGTGAAGTTGCTGCTTCAGTATTCGACAGATACAGAGTAGAAACTTACAAAGAAGCTGGTTACAAACCATACATCATCGCTGCTATGATGCTCACCACCAGATTCCCCAATGTTCCAGAAATGCTTGCTGCTCAAGTTGAAAAAGCAAGAAAGAGAATTAAATTCTAATTCTATTAAAAAGCTAACAACAAAAACCTGCCGTTTGGCAGGTTTTTTGTTTAGCTTAATAACTTCTTTAACACCCGAAGAATAGCTCATGATACTGTTGTAAACTTGGAAAGTATTTTCAAGGCTTTCAGCCAAGTAATAAAAACCAAGTATAATAAAACTAATCCCTTTTAAATTATTTGTCGATACTTTTAGAAAGAGCTAGCTAATATGGATAAAGAAAAGGAAATAATTCAAACTTCCACTGGCTGGAAATGTAGTCATTGTGGAGCATTTAATAAAATAATTGCCGCAAAATTTTGTGGCAAATGTGGTTCTGCACGTAAAAAAGAAGATAATTCAGAAGTTTTAAAATCTGAAATTGATAAAAAAGCTGAAGAGTCTAATAAAGAGACTATATCTATAGATAAAGCCCAAGAAAATATAGAACAAACCCCTGGTAATTTAGTTGAAGAAACAAAACCTGTTCCTAATGATGATAATAAAGATATTTCTGAATCTGATATATCGAAAGAAACTTCTGAAAATAAAGATTCTTCAGAAACAGTTGATTCTAAAGAATCTTCAGATAATAAAGATATTGAAAAATCTAGCGATACAGGAATAACAGCAGAAAATAAAGCTTCAAAATGGACACTTAAAGCAATATTCAATAAAATTAAGTCCTTTTTTTCTCCTTCCAAAGACAAGATGTTTAAAATTGTGATATTCTGTGCCTCTCTTATTCTTATTGCTTCTATAGTAGCTGGTTATAAAATGTATACAAACGTAAATACTATTCGTTTGTCGAAAACTAGATTTTCTGATGTAGCAGTAGACCATCCCATTTATTCAGTTTGTAAACGTTTATTAGGTATAGACGCAATAAGTTTTAGAAAAAATTTAGAACTAGCACCTTATGAAAAAATCTCCACTGTAGAATGGAATCATGTTTTAACGCAAGCGTCAAAACATTTAAATCAGCAGTTTTCTTCGGATGCCTATTTTTCTTCTGATGACTGCATTTCGGTAGAAAGTCTTAATAATAAATTAAGAGCAATAAAGGAAAACTCTTCTGAAATTATTGATACAAGCCGTATTCAAAGTTTTTATATGCTAGAACAGACTTTATTTAATTAAAAGCTAGAAAGGAAACAGTAAAATGAAAAAAAAATATATATTTGTTATATTTTCAATCATTTTGTTTTTTGCTGTTTCTTTACCAGTTACAAAAGCATATTCGTCAATTTCAGAAATAAAAACTTTTAGTTTGTCAGAGTCTGATAAGTTATCTGTAATTTCTATAGATGTTTCAAAACAGACAAAGGTTACCCCTTATTTTCAAAGTAAAGAGAATTGTATGATTCTAGAATTCTCTGACAGTATTATTTCAAATAAATTAGAAAACAACGCTATTGCAGGAAGAGATATTAAACTTGCTTATATTCGTCCTGAAGTTTCTTTATGTAAAAAAAATAATAGAAACGAAAAAAAAGTGATTGCCAAGATTTTTCTAAAAAAAGAAATACTTCCTTCTGTAAAAAAATCTAACAACAAAGTTATTGTTAAACTTTGTTATAAGGAGAAAGAAACAAATAATAAGAAAGTTTCATATCCAAAACTTCATAATACATTGCTTCATCCAAATGAGGAAAAATATACTCCTGTTTGTATTAATATAGAAGGAGCTTCTTTTAAGTCAGTAACATCTAAATTGGCTTCACAAGCTGGAATTGAATTGCGATTTAAGGGCAATTTTCCAGAAACTTTTTCTATAAATCTTCAGTCAGAAAACCCATTTAATGCTTTAGAATTTATTGCCGATAAAACAAATACAAAGTTTTATCGGGAAAATAAAATTTGGTATATGGAAGGTGGCGTTTAAGCTTTTATGTTAAAATTAGCATTGAAAAACTTAGTGACAAAAATATTTGTTATAGTTTTTTTATGCTCATTAGTTTTGTTTTTATCTGCTTTTATGTATCCGAAAGAATCTAAATATCTCACTCGAATGGATTTGGCAATAACAATAGAAAAAATACTTGCGGATATCCCTTTGAAAAATACAGATGAAAATTTGCCCAATTATAGTGATTTATCGAAAAGCCAAAATACATTAATTATAAAAACAATTAAATATAAAATAATGAATGGCTATTCAGACAATACATTTAGACCCCAAACACCCTTACACAACCTAGAAGTAGTTTCATATTTACAAAGATTAACTGAATTTTTAAGGGATTCATCACCTAACAGTTATTCAACGAAGCAGCTATTTAGATTCTTGTCTTATAATGAAGATCCTTCAGTAGCTTTTGAATATAATCCTTTAAATTTTTCTAAGGGGTTCAGTAATCCAAACGAATTAACTCCAAAGATTTTAGCTACTGATTTATTAGAAAAATTAACTAATTATAAATCCCAAACTTTTATATTCTCGGGGAAAATAATAGATTGCATAAACAATAAGCCTGTAGTTAATGCTTATATTTCGGTAAATAATCAAGCTATGGCAGTTGACAAATATGGAAGATTTCGTTTTTGTTTAAAAAATAATTCAAAAATAGCAGATATTTTTGCTGTAGCAGATGATTATCAACCAATTGAATTAAGAAAAGATCTTGATTTGAGCAGAGATATTGTAATTAGATTAAAACCAAACCAACAATAATATTGTAAAAAAATAATAAATTTAAACAAAAAAGCCTCTTAAAAAGTTTTTTAAGAGGCTTTTTTGTTTACTTATTTTTATTTAACTTTTGGTGCAGCAGCAGTAATCTTTGGATCAGTGCCTTCTTCATACTGTTTGAAGTTTTCTACGAACTTCTTGGCAAGTTCATTAGCTTTTGCTTCATAAGCAGCTTTGTCAGCCCAAGTATTCTTAGTAATAAGCATAGATGCATCTTCAACGCCTGGACAAGAAGTTGGAACTTCCATACCGAAGATTGGGTCTTTTTCAAATTTTACATTGTTAAGACTACCGTTGAGAGCAGCTTTGAGAAGAGCACGAGTCAATTTGATTGGCATACGTTTAGGTTTGCCAGCAGCATCTTTAATACCATTCCAACCAGTGTTTACAAGCCAAAGTTTTGTGCCGTATTTTTCCATACGTTCACCAAGCATCTTAGCATAAACTGATGGATGTCTTACCATGAATGGAGCACCGAAACAAGTTGAGAATGTTGCTTGTGGTTCATCAACTCCAGCTTCAGTACCAGCAAGTTTTGCTGTATAACCTGACATGAAATGATACATTGCCTGTTCTGGAGAAAGTTTGCTGATTGGAGGAAGAACACCGTAAGCATCAGCAGTTAAGAAGAATACGTTCTTTGGAATTCCACCGCAACCTTCCATTACACAGTTATCAATATGGCTGGTTGGATAAGTTACACGAGTATTTTCTGTGATGCTGCCATCATCATAGTCTGGTTCACGTTTTTCATTAACGATAACGTTTTCTAATACAGAACCGAACTTGATTGCATTGTAAATCTGAGGTTCATTTTCTTTGCTGAGCTTAATGCACTTAGCATAGCAGCCGCCTTCAAAGTTGAATACGCCTTTTTCATCCCAACCATGTTCGTCATCACCGATTAAGCGTCTGTCTGGGTCAGCAGAAAGAGTGGTTTTACCTGTTCCAGAAAGACCGAAGAACAATGCAGAATCGCCTTCTTTGCCGATGTTAGCAGAACAGTGCATAGTGAATACGCCTTTTGCTGGCAACAAATAATTCATTACAGAGAAAATGCTCTTCTTAATTTCTCCGCCGTAATGAGTACCACAAATCAAAACAATCTTTTCTTCAAAGTTGATGATTACAAATACTTCTGAATTAAGACCATATTCTTTGTAATCTGGCATTGGCATACCACATACATTAAGAACTGTGAACCCTGGGTCTTTTTGAAGTTTGTCAGCTTTATTGTCGATGAAAAGAGTGGTAGCGAAGAGTGCATGCCAAGCTTTTTCAGCAACAACTCTTACTTGAAGCTGATGTTCTTCATCAGCACCAGCAAAACCATCAAATACAAATACGTCTTTGCCTTTCAAGTATTCTTTGGCTTTGTTCAAAAGCTTTGTCCAGTTTTCTTTTTTGAATTTGACATTGATTTTGCCCCAAGAAACGCCTTCGGTATTTGGAGTTTCAACTACAAATCTGTCTTTTGGAGAACGGCCAAATCTTTTACCGTTGTTGCCAGCGATTAAAAGAGCACCGTTAGCAGCCATTTTACCTTCACCACGAAGAATAGCCTGTTCAACTAATTCTGCAACGCTGAGGTTAACATAGACATTTTTGGTACCAGTGATACCGAGGTAACTTAGACAATCAGACATAT
>CAJOQX010000113.1 GCA_905236865.1 Candidatus Rifleibacteriota bacterium | reverse complement strand
TAATAAAATCAAAATTTATGAAATACATAAGAATCGTTCCTATTCTGCATTTGAATATGACAATTCAAAAGGAATCTCCACTTTAAAGGGAGAAGTATTCGTTCCTGTACAGTATGTTTCCGATTTACAGGCTAAAGAATTTAAAACCCTTTCAGACCAATTGCAGAAAGCCAGAGAAGATTTTGAAAACTGCAATATAGGGGATAAAAAGAACAAGGAAACAATCTTTCTAAAATGCAAAGATAAATTCGATAAAATGAAAAAGGAACTGAATGAGATAATTAATTCTCGCAAGTTTTTCAGAATACTTCCTGACATTTCCAAAGAAGAAAAGGAAAAAGAAGAGAACAAAAGAATTAAGAAGAAAAAAAGAGTTAAGGCATATAATAAAAATTTAACAGAGAACATTGTTGATTTATTAAGAGCACAACCCCAAAAATTCTATTTCGATAGAAACAAGATTTCAAGCTATCTTTATAACCCTGAAAACATTATTAGTCTTGATACCTCTAATAAAGATGATGAAGACAATGAAAATTTAGAATTCCTAGTCAATCCTAATCAAGATTACGACTCTATTTTGGAAGAAATATCAGAGTTTGTTCAAGAAGAAATCCTGGATTTTCAAAGCGAAGGTATTTCAGAAAAGCAAAAGCAAATAAAACGCGATACTTTACTAGCTGGCTTAGCGGAATATGCTATCCTTTATGAAGAGTTATTCGTCAAAGATGATTTTTTTGTCTGACGACTACTATTTGCTTCACCCTGAGAAAGCTAAGAAAAAAGGAGAGTATAAATTAGAAGAAAAAGTTTTAGTTAAAAATTTTTTGAATAAAGTTGCATATAGCAAATTAGACAATTCAGGACCTATAACAGAAGGCACAGCCCGAAAAAGGATCGAAGACTTCCGAGACATGATAAAAGATATCATAGAACCTTATGGAGAAATTACTAGAAAAACAAAGATAGAAATTTCACGAGTAATAATCCAGGAATTGTTAAGTTTTTATCGGAATATTGCAAAGGAGTAGAATATGGAAAACTGCACTTTAAAACCTGAGTTGTTAGTAAACTTTTTAAAAGCCAAACTTAATAATGAAAATACTAATGTTCCTAATGACATTACTGAACATGTGAAAAACTGCGAAAAGTGCAAAGCAATTGCAGAAAAACCTAGAAAATCTAAGTTATTTATAAAACTTCACGATTCTATTGCCAAACTTTCAGAAGCCGCAAAATCCGTTCCACAGATTTCAAAAGATGATAAAATAGAGTTCGGGCAGATTTGGAAATTGGCTAAGAAGTATTCTGCACCATCTGAAAAAGAAGGCAGATTTGTTGAAAAGACAGCCGTTGAATTCGGTGTTGTGATTGATGATAATCCCAACGAAATACTTGTTGCACCTGTTTACATGAATTACAACAAGCAGGAAATCGATGCAGATCATGATTTAGTCATTGATTCACCCGCAACATCTCTTTATATGCCATTACTAGTTGAGACATGGAATATTGTAGAAGTTTCTAAAAGCGATTTTATAAAGTGTTATGGGGAATTAAGCCAGCAAAACAAAGTAGAATTGCATAAAAAGCTGTCTTTAAACCTATTGGGTTTATTCCGCTATAAAAAATTATCAAAATCTGTTGCTTTCTTTAGAAAGTCAGAAAAATTAAAACTTGAAAGTATTTTCTCTAACCCTCAAACTAAAGAATCATTTTTTTTTGAAAATGCAATAGAAACAATAAAAATTTTTTTGGCTGCCACTGTGCCCACATTCTCTAATTGTCCTATTGGTTTAGGGGTGAATGCTTTTATGGCTGCTGATGAGGATTCTCAAAAAAGGTTGATTTTAAACAAATTCTTTAATAAAAAGATTAAACCCTGGGTAAAAAAATTGGATGGCAAGCTAGATGCTCAACCAAACAGAGATAGTATAATTTTGTTAAGGAATGATGGCAAACATAAGGAGTTTGAAATAATTGTTGATAAAAAAGATAAATTTCTTAGTAAAGATGGTATGTTTGAACTAATAATTGAAGATATAGCTTATATTAATGAAAAAGACTTTATTATAAAATTAAGGTAGTATTATGGAATCTGTGTCATATAAACTAAAACTAAAAAAAGAGAATTATTACTTAATTCATTGGTTGCTCTCTGATTTAAGAGATATTAATTCCGAAGGAATAATCAATCGAATCAAACAATTTTATTGGCGTTCTTATGAATTAAATGAATGTTACAAATCGGAACTATATGATTTTTGTCGCTACTTAGGTCTAGGTTCTATGGTTCTTAAAGCAGCAAAATTAAACCTTGAAATCAACAAAAGAGTATTTTCTGCAGAATGTGGTCGTTTATCGTTTGGCGGAAACTTAGGTTGGTCAAAGAGTGACTCTATTAGAATATTAAAAGAAGCCAAAGAAAATGATTTGTTAAAAGATGTTCCATTAGAATTAATAAACAAGTTTGAGTCAGAGATCAAATCTGATAAAAAAGTATTAAAACTTAGGAAAAGCATCGTTTGGTTTCCTATTGTTGACCCTAAAACAGATATGGTTATGTTTGAC
>CAJOQX010000112.1 GCA_905236865.1 Candidatus Rifleibacteriota bacterium | reverse complement strand
TTTCTTGTAAATATTAATATTTTTTACTATTAAAATCATTTGTTTAAAAGTGTTTTAGACTAAAATCGAAGTGGGAAAGTTGAGTAATAATATTAAACATTTAACAATGAACAGAAGAGAATTTATAAAAAATACTATAGCAGTAATTCACTGGAATTATAAAATAGGTATTTGCTAATTCATAATGTATAAATGTAATATTTAATTAGTGAATTAATAAAAAATCAAATTTAATTTTGGTAGATTAGGAGAATAAAATAATGAGAATAATTAATAAAATAATGGCTTTTTCTGCTTTTCTAGCTTGCACTACTGTTTGTGTTCTGCCAAACTCTATTTATGCAGCTGAAAAAAAAGAAAATAAAACTGTTTTTGCCAGTGAAATGAAAAACTCTTCATTTGGCAGATTCAGAAAAGATACTAGAGTTTTCAAAGTAGATTCAAATATAAAAGTCAGAAAAGTCCATTTCCAAAATCGTTATGGAATAAGTGTAACTGGTGATTTATATTTGCCGAAAGATTTTAACGAAAAACAAAAATATGCTGCTTTGGTTTTAAGTGGACCTTTTGGAGCTGTAAAAGAACAGGTTTCTGGCTTATATGCTCAGGAAATGGCAAAAAATGGATTTGTAGCAGTAGCTTTCGATCCATCTTTTACTGGTGAAAGCAGTGGAAACGTGAGAAATGTAGCTTCTCCTGATATTTTCACAGAAGATTTTAGTGCTGCAATAGATTTTGTTGGCTTACTACCATTTGTAGACAAAGAAAGACTAGGTGCAATAGGTATTTGTGGCCTTTCAGGTCCAGCTATTACCGCTGCAATTAATGATGTTAGAATCAAAGCTGTTGCTGTTTCCGCTATGTATGATATGACAGACAGTATTCGCAATCATTACAAAGGTGATTATTACACAAACGAACAGCGTGAAATAGTTAAAAAATATTTGGCCGAAATGAGATGGAAAGAAGCTAAAAAAGGTTCTACTATTCCTGGCTATCATGAAGCCTCTGTTGATAAAAATGGAAAAGTGGCTCTACCAGAAAAAGGATTATTCCCCGAAAAACTTCCTAAAGATGCTGACGAAGTAACAAAAGGATTTTTTGATTATTACAGAGTTAGAGCTTATCATCCTCGATCTATTAATTCTGCTGCAACCTGGTCTTCAACAACTCCTTATGGATTTTTCAATTTCCCTTTGACTAGCCATGTCGAAGAACTAAGCCCAAGACCAGTAATGCTTATCACAGGAACTAAAGCTCACTCACAATATCACTCTGATAATGTTTATGAAAGAGCAAAGGAACCAAAAGAATTAGTTGTTGTTCCTGGTGCCACACATACAGACTTATATGACCAAATGGATAAAATACCATTTAATAAACTTGTAAATTATTTCAAAAAATATTTAAAATAATATAATAAGTTAAAGTAATTATTGTAGTTGGTTTTTGTTGTTTTTATTGTTATATCTTAAGTTTGTAATCTTTCTAATGTTTTTAATATTCGATAGATTTTAAAACCTATATGAAACAGTAACGACAATAACTACCAAAAACAATAAAAACTTTAAAAAATAGCTTAAAGCTTAGAGCTTTTTTAAAACCAATCACACCTAAGATAACTCAAAAGCTTTTACTGTTTAATCCCTAGTTTTTAAATATTTTCTTAATAAGAAGGAACAAAAATAAGGGAAAGTGTATATTTTATCATTTGTTCCAATATTTGCTGAACAAAGCTTTATTCCCCATTTTATATCAGAATATTTTTTATTGTTAATAAGTGAGATCATTGATTTAGATTTTGAGTTTCTAGCTTTAACCTCAATAGGAACAAGATTATTCATAGTTCTAAGGAAAAAATCTTCTTCCAAAGTTCCATCTTCTCTTTTGTAATAATAAAGTTCACCACCGCTTTTAGAAATAGCTTCTCCAACTATATTTTCAAACAATCCACCTTTGTATATTCCAAGTGCTTTATTAATTCTCAGATTATCTCTAGCTTCCTCGTCTAAAGT
>CAJOQX010000111.1 GCA_905236865.1 Candidatus Rifleibacteriota bacterium | reverse complement strand
TTACTATTGCAAAAATTGCATTTACTTCTGCAAATTCCTCTTTTAACGCAGTTTTTCAAAAAGTTGCATTTACTTTTTCAATTAACCATTTTGATTTTTATGTTAATTGCAAAAGTAAATCGAATTTAAATTGCGTTTAGTTCTGCAATTTCTATTTTAAATATTTTTATTATTTTTTGAATGAAAAAGTATTTCTCATCTTTAAATATATAACAACAAACCAATTCGATAAAGGAGAACGGTTATGGGAAATACTACAACAACTAACAATAATTCAATTTGGCAAGAAGCAGAAGAAATGCGAAAGTCTGGCAATTACGAACAAGCTTTTCCTATTTTTATGGAAAGCTTTAAAGCAAACTCTGATGAAGGAAGTCTTTGGAGAGCTGTTCATTGTGCTAGAAAATTAGGTAAATATGATGATGTAATCGGTCTTATCGAAGAAAATAAAGGAATGCTTCTTTCATCACAAGCCTTAAAAAACCAGTTTTGCTGGCTTCAATATGATGCCTTAATTGATAAAAATAAAAAATCTGGTAATTGGGAAGCTGTTTTAAAAACTTCAGAAAATATACTTGAAATTGTAGATGATTGTAACGAATTGGTATATAAATTAGCTCTTTTTTCAGCTATAGACGCTGCAAAAAATTTAAAAGACACTCAAAAGTTATTGGAACTTACAGATATTATCGGTCCAGAAAAATTACCGTCAGAACCTGAAACTTTCAATGGAAAGAAAATATTGTCCTATCGTGAAAGATGGTTCTTTGCTAGACTTAGTGCTCTTTTTGATGCTCAATTATATGAAGAATGTCGTGAACTTTCTTTACAAGCTGTCAAGCAGTATCCTCGCAGAATAGAATTTAGCAGACGTGCCGCTTTATGTAAGATGATGTTGGGAAAATATGGCGAAGCTGAGGAAGAATTACAAGCTATTTCTAAAATGCGAGGATGCCCTTGGTATATAGTCGCAGATTTGGCAAAATTAAGATTTAACGTTGGTTCTTTTAACAGAGCTTTAGAATCTGCTTTTGAAGCAACTCTAATGCATGGGGAATTACAATCTAAAGTTAATTTATTTACTTTAATAGCCAAAATCCAGTTGGTTTTAGGTAATTCAGAAAGTGCCAAAAATCACATCATGTTAGCCTGTGCTATTCGTAAAGATTTAAAATGGAAATTCAATGAAGAAATAACACAGCTTGCTTCTAGATTTGGAATTGGTGATAAAGTTCCATTGCCCAAAGTTGCTGTTAAAGCCTGTGAAAAAGAATGGCGTGAACAAAGCAATAATTCTTCTGATAAAGATATAAATGTTAATTTCAACAATGAACCTGTAGAGAGTGCATTACAAGGCTTTATTACATCTATTCTTGAAGACAGACCTTTTACTTTCATTCATCGTGCTGACAACGACCAAAAAATTTATACAAAAATCAGCGACATTCCAGAAGATATGCGTTTAAGTGGTATGGAAGTGGAATTTGATTTAGTAGAAAGTTTCGATAAGCTGAAAAACAAAAAGAGCGTAAGAGCTGTTAATATTCGAGCTATTAAAGCCGAGCAAGCTGTAGCCTGATATGGCTTACGCTTAACACCAAGAGCTGTAAGGCTCTAAACAACCCTCTCTATTCTAAATCAACGTTCTTGGCTCTAATATTTCTAGTTAAAGCATTATCAAACTTTAGCTTAGAATGATGATTAAAAGATAAACTTTCATCAGCTAAAACAATCCACTTATCTCTCATCTCTTCCCTCTAAAAATAACGATTAGCTTTGCTAATTGTCTTTTATAAAAAGACTAAAACATACTAAGAAAGTAAAGGAATAAAAATCATGGAAATTAACGCTTTATTAAAAGATGTAAGAATGAAAATTGCTACTGGCGATTTTGAAAACGCAAAGGAATTATTATTTTCTACAAACGAACAAGAAGGAAATATAGAAGCTCAAGCCTTGAAGGCTAGAATACTTGGCTTTACAGATGGTATTGAAAAAGCACAAAGTATGTTCTTTGACTTAGAGTCAGTTTTTCCAAATAATTTCAAACTTTTCAAAATGCATTGCGATTTCCTTCAAGAAATAGGCAACTATAACGAGGCAATATCTATAGGTCATCAAGTTTTATCGAAATTTAAACTCGAACCAGAAGCTTATATGCTACAAATAGAAAATTACGAACTTGCAGGAATGAATGGTGATGCTTTAAACGTTTGTAATCAAGCTTTGGTTAATTTCCCTAATTCAGCCGATTTTTTCAATAAAAAGCAAATGTTATTGTCTTTCACAAACGATGATTTACTCATAGACGAAAACTTAGAAAATATTAAATCAGAAATGACAGTAAAACATATTGTAACTTCCGATGAAAATATACATCTTTATTTATCTCTGTTTAAAGGCAGAAGAGGAGTTCACGCCGTACAAACAAAAATGGGCAAGACTTGGGGTTATATTCCAGAACACAGAGATATGCTTGCCGAAGATGTAAGAATGCATATTTCAGGTCAGAAAACTCTTGGAATATATGTAACAGACATTCAAAATGTTTCTAATCTAATGGTATTAGATTTAGATATTCGTAAACCATATATGAAAAGCTATGTACAGAATCCAGAAGAAAGAACCAGATTAACAGAACTTTTAAGAGCAAATTGTAAAAACTTATTAAGTTTATGTACAGATTCAGGTTTATTTCCATTGGTAGAATCTTCTGGGAATAAAGGTTTACATTTCTGGTTTTTCAGTTCTGAGCCTATTGCTTGTAAATATTGGCGTGCATTAGGCGGTTGGCTAATAAACAAGTTAAGGAATGTTCCAGAAGAATTATCCTGGGAAGTTTTTCCAAAACAAGATAAAGTTTCTTCTGACGGTTTGGGGAATTTAGTCAAACTTCCTTTGGGAACTCATCAAAAGACAGGTAGGCAGTCATTGTTTATAGATACCGAAAGTTTTGAACCTCACGAAGATCAGATTGAAATATTAAAAAATGTTAATAAGCTTAGTAAAAAAGATTTTGAACATATTCTAGGAACAATCACAATACAAAATCTTCAATCTGGAAATGTAACAGGTTTTAAAGATATTGAGTTTAAACCAGCCAAAAATGATTATGCTCCAAAATGTCTTGAAGAAGTTAATGAAAATTTTAAAATTGATGTTAAAATTCCTTTGCCTGAACGAAACACAATAGAAGTTGAGCAGGTTTTA
>CAJOQX010000110.1 GCA_905236865.1 Candidatus Rifleibacteriota bacterium | reverse complement strand
AGCAATACACGCTTTACTTCCACCTATCAAAGAAAGTGTTATAAACAAAATGTTATTTTAAAAGAGGTTTATTAAATGTATTATAAACAATGTTGATTTTATACATCTAAAGTTGTAAAATTAAATACAGACTATGAACTATTTAAATTTTTATCAATTAAAAAGGTGGTTTTTTTATGGACTTATCTAAATGGGTACAATTAATCAGAATAATAAAATTAGCTCTTCAAGACTTAAATAAGAAAAAATAAAACTATAAACTTAAAATTAATACACAATTAGGAGGTTTTATGGGTAGTAATAATTCGAGTGAAACTAAACCTGGAGTTTGTCAGGAACTCACAATGTCTGTGTTGAACAAAATAATTGATAGTTCCATAAATGGAGTCGGTCCATTTGAATCAGCTTATGTACTATCTGAAAAATATAAATCTTATAATTACAAATCAACAAAAGAAATGTGTAAATCAATGATTAAATGGGAAACCTTAAAGGCATTTAATTCTGGATTTCTCTGCAATCTAGGAGGACTAATTACTCTACCTATAACAATTCCTACTAATATTACCGCAAATATGTTATTACAAACCAGATTGGCTGCTGCTATCGCTGTATCATACGGATTAGATGTTAGAGATGAAAGAATAAGGCAAATAATATTATTTTCATTACTTGGAAATTCTGCTCAAAGTGTTGTTAAAGATTTTGCAATACAAGTTGGTGTTAAAAGCTTCAAAAATATATTTGCATCTAATATTCCTTATGCAAGTTTTATTAAAATCAGTGAAAAAATAGGTTTAAAAATTTTAGCAGCTTTTAATCAGCAGGGGTTCAAACTTTTTACAAAAGCCATTCCTATTGTAGGTGGTGTAATTGGTGGTAGCTTAGATGGAATAAATTCTGTAGCTGTTGGAAATGCTGCAATTTATTTTTGTGAAGATGCAAAAAAAGAAAACTATTAAATTTCAATATGGCTGATAAAGAGTATATTTCAAAAGTTAGTAATGAAATAAATAAATGGGAAGAAGAATCCCCTGGTTTTTTATCAAGTATTTCTGATTTAATTTTATCTCCTGCTCAGATGGCGGCAGAGCTTATGATTCCGGATTCAGTCCTTAAAACAATCTCAAAAGCCACAGAAGGTTGTTTAAACGCACTACTATGGGGTGCAGATTATACTTTCTCTGATGAAGGTGTTTTAACTACTGTTAGAGAAAGAAACAATAGTTTGATTAACTTAAAAGCTGTTTATGATTCAGATGATTTAGAAAGTATGGATTTGGCTGCCGATAGTTATTGGAACCAGAATCTTGTTGCAGCTATAGCTCAAGGTGGAGTAACTGGAGCAGTAGGATTATTGGGGTTGGCCACTAATTTACCAGCTCTTTATACAGTTGTATTTAGATGTATCCAACAAATAGCTCTATGCTATGGTTTCGATACATCTAAAGATGAAGAAAAAGTTTTTATTCTAGGAGTTCTTTCTATAGCTTCTGCTTCTGATGTTGCAAGCAAGCAAGCTGCAATGGTTTTTATGCGACAAATTCAGGTTGATATAGCAAAAAAAACTTGGAAAAAACTTGCAGAAGAAGGCGGTAGAGCTGCCATAGGACCTCTTGTGAAACAGGCTGCAAAAACTATAGGTGTAAATATCACGAAACGTAAAGCTCTTATGCTAATTCCCGCTATAGGAGCTTTGGTAGGAGCTTCCTTTGATGGTATGTATCTTCAGGACATAGCTAGAGCAGCTAAAAACTGCTACAGAAAACGTAAGATTGAAAAAATGGATTTTAGTATAAAAGATTTTGATTCTGATCAACCTAGCATATTTGATTTTATTTCATGAAAGGTCATAATTTATGAATTTAAGATGGTTACAAGTTATATACTTAGTATTTCGAGCTTTTAAACAATATAAAGATAGAAAAGAAGAGGAAGATAAAGCTGCAAGAGAATTTGAATTAAAAATAAAATTATTAGCAAAAATACTAAGTTGTGTTTTTATGATTTTATCTTTTTTAAGTATAATCTTTATAATAATAAGAAATAGAAGAAAGAAACTTTTACCTGAAAGTAAACAATATAAGCAACTACAGGAATTACAAAATGAGGAAGAAGATAAAACGACTTGCGAGATAATCCCCTAAAGCTTATAATTAAGCCATAGGGGTACACTCTATGGGACAGAAAGATATAGCAGAAAAAACTCTTGAAGCTTATAACGATGTCTTCGCAGACATTGTTAATGGGTTCGTATTCAAAGGCAAGAGGGTTGTTAAAGAAGACGACCTTCAAGATATGTCACCTGTATCCACTTTT
>CAJOQX010000109.1 GCA_905236865.1 Candidatus Rifleibacteriota bacterium | reverse complement strand
TTTCGTAAAGGGGGATTAAGGGGGATTTTAAAATAATTAGACAAAAATAATTTTAAAGTAAAAAGCTAGTTTTTAGACAGCCTCCAACGAGGGGCTTTAGGGCATCTACCTTCAAACCTAGGCACAGGGCTAGAAGTAAAGGCCCCTCATCCCTCCTCCCTTCTCCCTTCTCCCTTCTCCCTCCTCCCTCATCTCTCATCTCTCATCTCTCAACTTTCAGTTTTCAGTTTTCAATTCTCAGTTTTCGATTCTTAATTCTCCTCTCTATACACTTGTATCTTATATGCTATTGGTAATATAATCTATCTAAGGTCAGTCATAATGAGGTAAAAAATTGAATAGTTCTGTTATTTTTCAACAGCTGCTTGTTTTATTAGCCATGATGCTAGTTGGTTACTTAGCATATTGTGGCAAAATAATAGATGATAACGGCTATAAACAACTTTCATCGTTAGTTGTTAAAGTCTTGAATCCTTTTCTAATGATTAGTGGTGTTTCGGGAAAAAGATTAGATTTTTCTTCAGCTATTATTAATCAAAATTTCATTTTGGTCTGTTTGCTTTATTTTTTGTTATTTATCACAGGTTTGGTTTATGTAAAAATAATAAACTGTAAAGATAACCATTCGTATCTTTATAGAATGTTGATTTTGCTTCCAAATGTTGGTTTTATGGGAATCCCATTGGTTAAAGAAATGCTTGGAAGTGAATATATAGTATTTGTAGCATTTTATATACTTGGTTTTAATTTTATCGCTTATACTTACGGTATTCATCTTTCGTCTAAATTTGGAAACAAAGAAACGAAGCTTAGTTTAAAAAAGGTAATTAATATTGGCACTATTAGTGCATTTTTATCTATTTGTATTTTTGCATTTAATCTTAGTTTACCAATTCCTTTAAAATCTTTTGTGGATTATGTCGGAACTTCTTGTATTTCATTGTCTATGATTGTTGTTGGTGCGTTTTTGGCAAAAGAAAATTTAAAAACAATAATTTGGAATAAAAATAATATCATTTTTGTTTTTGTTTTTATGTTTCTTGTTCCTTTCCTGATGGTTATGCTGTCGAAGAAAATACCTTTCGATTCTAATGTTATTGCTATTTTCCAAATTATGGCTTGTATGCCTATAGGAAGTGCAACTTGTATGTTTGCACAAGAATATGGCGGAGATGGAACGCAAGCTGCTCATCTTGTTGCTGTAACTACTTTGGCTACTATTATTTCTGCTCCAGTTGTTTTTTATCTTGCTAATATCTTCTAAAAAATTTGTATTTCAAATAAAGTTTTTATATTATAGAAAATGTTCATTAATATATTTTAGGAGAATGTTTCGTGGAAGTTTACATTTTATTGGGTGTTATCCTTGTTATTTGTTTACTTATTAGTGTTGTATATATGATTAATCGTTATCATCGCTGTCCTCCAGACCAGATTTTGGTCGTTTTTGGTAGTAGTCTTGGCGGAAAACGTTCTGCTAAGTGTTATACTGGTGGTGGAGCTTTTGTATTGCCTATTTTCCAAGATTACCGTTATTTAAGTTTAAAACCTATGACTATTAGTATTCCTTTACAGAATGCTTTGTCAAAACAGAATATACGTATTAATGTACCTGCTACTTTTACCGTTGGTATAAGCACTGACGAAGGTGTTATGAACAATGCGGCAGAAAGACTTTTGAACATCGATATTAATCAGGTAGACGATCTTGCTAAAGAAATCATTTTTGGACAATTACGTTTAACGGTTGCTTCTCTTACAATAGAAGAAATTAACCAAGACCGCCAATTGTTCTTGGCAGAAGTTCAGAAAAATGTTGAACCTGAATTAAAGAAAATTGGTCTGAAACTTATTAACGTCAATATTACAGATATAACCGACAGTTCAAATTATATTGAAAGTATTGGTAAAAAAGCTGCTGCTGAAGCTGTTGAAAGAGCAAAAATAGATGTTGCAGAACAAGTAAAACTTGGGGCAATAGGTGAATCAGCAGCAAATAAAGAAAAAGCTATTGAAGTAGCCAAGAATCAGGCAGAAGCAGATAAAGGTCAGAAAGAAGCTGAAGCTGACAAACGCATTTTCGTTCAGAAAAAAGAAGCTGAAGCTGTTATCGGTGAAGCCGATGCTAATAGCCGTAAGTTGATTGAAGTTTCTAAGAAAAATGCAGAAGCAGATAAAGGGCAAAAAGATGCTGAAGCTGATAAACGTATTTACATTCAAGAAAAAGAAGCCGAAGCTGTTGAAGGTGAAAATAAAGCAAAAGCAGCTATTGTTCTTTCTAACTCACAGTTATATATAGCACAAGCCGAAGCTGAAAAAAATACTGAAATAGCTAGAAAAAATAGTCAGACCGAAATCAACAAGGCTCAATATTTTGCAGAATTAGAACGCTTGAAAGCTCAAGAAATTGTTAATAAAGAAATTGAAAAACGTAAGATTGAACTTGATGCACAGGCAGAAGCTGCAAGAATAAGCACTGAAGCTCAGGGGCAGGCTGATGCGCTTTTGAAGAAATATGAAGCAGAAGCAGAAGGTATTAGAAAAGTTCTTGAAGCAAAAGCTAATGGTTATGCGGAATTGCTGAAAAGCGTCAATGGTGATGCAAAAGCACTTTCAACTTTGTTAATGGTAGAAAAGATTGAAAATATTGTTAGTAAACAGGTTGAAGCTATTCAGAATCTTAAAATTGATAAGATTACAGTTTGGGATTCTGGTAGTGAAAATGGCTCTACAACTTCTAATTTTGTTTCTAATTTTGCCAAATCTCTTCCCCCATTACAAGATATAGCAGGTATGGCAGGTGTTGAGCTACCAAGCTACTTAGGTCGTGTTAAAGACGAAAAGAAAGAAGAAAATGCTGTAGTTCCAGCAAAATAAAGAATATTATAAATCTTCCCCTAGCTCTCTAACGAGAGCTAGGGGAAAACAAATACACTTTTCTTCTGAATAGAGGCTGTCTAAAAACTAAGAATTTGTTAAAAATTCAGTGTATGGAGTAATGCCCTCGCCCCCTTTTGTAAAGGGGGATTAAGGGGGATTTTAAAACAATTAGGCAAAACTAATTTTAGAGTAAAAAGGTAGTTTTTAGACAGTCTCAATATAGATTCTGTAAAGGTAAAATAAATTCCGATGTTAGAATTGAACATAAAAGATAGAATAGAAAAAGAATTATTCAAGCTTCAAGACAAAAAATACCATGATTTTCAACTAAAACTTTTGCCTACAGTTGATTCAAACAGCTTAATAGGAGTTAGAACTCCAGAACTTCGTAAATTAGCGAAGATTATTATAAAAGATCAAAATCTCAATGAATTTTTGAATGAGCTTCCACATAAATATTTTGATGAGAACCAACTTCATGCTTTTGTTCTATCTGAAATGAAAGATTATAATATATGTATAGAAAAAGTTTGTTCTTTCCTTCCTTTTATTGATAATTGGGCAACCTGTGATCAACTCTCTCCAAAAATATTCAAGAAAAACAAATTAGATTTGCTAATTAAAATCCAAGAATGGATTTCATCTTCTCATACTTATACTGTAAGATTCTCAATAGGAATGTTAATGCAACATTATCTTGATGATGATTTTGACATTAAATACCCTAAAATGGTAGCTAAAATTAAATCTGAAGAATATTACATAAATATGATGATTGCATGGTATTTTGCTACAGCACTAGCAAAACAATACGATAAAATAATTCCATTTATAGAAAAAAAGAAGCTAGGAAGTTGGACTCATAACAAAACAATTCAAAAAGCCATAGAAAGCTATCGAATTACTGATGAACAAAAGATTTACTTAAAAAGCTTGAAAATTTAAGTAGCCTTTTTTGTAATAGCTTTTTCTAATTTAAGAAGTTGGAATTTTATGTCTATTCCACCTGCATAGCCAGTAAGACTACCATTTGCTCCAATAACTCTGTGACAGGGAATGATTATTGAAATAGGATTATGTCCAACAGCCCCGCCTATAGCTTGAGCTGACATTTTGTTTATATTTTTATTTTTAGCGATTATTTTAGCAATTTTTCCGTATGTCTTAGTTTGTCCATAAGGAATTTGCAACAATATTTCCCAAACAGATTTTCTAAATTCTGTTGTATTTATAAATAATTTTGGGGTGAAATTTGGAGATTTTCCACTAAAGTAAATGTCTAACCAATTGATAGTTTCTTTAAAAATTGGCAATGGCTTTTCTTCAAATTCGTTTTTTAGCAAATTAGCCAAATGCTTATGTTGTTCAAACCATAAACCAGAAATTGCATCACCATTGCTTGTAATGGTGATTCTACCTAAGGGTGAATCATAATGATATATATATTGTATATTCATTTTTATAAAATATAATTCATTTTTTTATAGTAAATATTTGCCTTTTATTATATGTTAATATAATAAAAATGCTATTAAAGTCAAAAAAAAGGGCGAACAAATGATTAATATAAGCAAGATTTATGCAAACCATTCTACAACAGGCGATCCTCTAAGATACGGACAGGCTCATCAAGGAAATGTTTCTCATTCTCATCAATACAAAGGACATACCGTTGCAAAATCAGCTTCAGAACGTAGACCAGTGGTTTGCTGGAATGTGTCAAAGCGATGCAATCTAAAATGCACACATTGTTATGCAAATTCTGACTATAATCTTGCTCCAAATGAATTAACAAATGCCGAAGGGAAAGCCCTTATAGACAACTTAGCTGAATTTGGAATTCCTGCCCTACTTATGAGTGGTGGAGAACCTCTAATGCGTCCTGACCTATTCGATTTAGCAGAATATGCTGTAAGTAAAGGTCTTAGACCTGTTCTTTCAACAAATGGCACATTAATAACAAAAGAAATTGCAACCAAAATAAAAAAGACAGGGTTTATTTATGCTGGAATTTCACTTGATGGAATAGGTGAAACAAACGATATGTTCAGAGGAGTTAAAGGTGCTTTTGAGAAAGCTATGGCAGGATTTAGAAACTGTGTTGAAGTAGAACAAAGAGTTGGTTTAAGACTGACTTTGACACGTAAAAATGTTGAAGACTTAGAAAAAATATTTGACTTTTTGTTAGAAGAAAAGATACCTAGAGCCTGTTTTTATCATTTAGTATATTCAGGTCGTGGAAAAAGTAACGATGATTTAACTCATGATGAGAGCAGAAAGGCACTTGATATTATTTGCAGAAGAACGAAAGAAGCTATCAAATCAGGTATTGATTTGGATATTCTTACTGTTGATAATCATGTTGATGCACCATATATTTATATGAAGCTTTTACAGGAAGATCCAAACAGGGCCGAAGAAGTTCGTAAATTATTAGAATGGAATGGTGGCGGAGCTTATTCTACAGGTGTTGGAATTGGCGAAATAGATTGGCAAGGTAATGTTCACCCTGACCAGTTTTGGATGGATAAGACTTTTGGCAATGTCAGAGAAAGAAAGTTTTCTGAAATTTGGCAAGATACTTCAGATGAGCTTATGGCAGGTTTAAAAAATAGGTTGCCTCTTTTAAAAGGCAAATGTGCAAAATGCAAATTTCAAAAGATGTGTGGAGGCTCATTGAGAGTCAGAGCTTACAGAGTTTTTGGCGACCCATGGCAAACAGACCCTGCTTGTTATCTAACAGAAGAAGAAACATCTACAAATAGTGTTGCTCAATAAAAGTATAATTCAGATAAATAAAGCAATTTATAGAAAAATCTTATTCTATTGAGCTGACTCTTTTTATCTGTTTCCAGCTGCTTGTGCTTGGGTTTCTTCAACTAAATTGTTTAAAGATTGAGGCACATAGCTTCTTGCAGGACCAGGTTCTGGTAATGTTAGTGGATTATTGCTAATCTTTACGATTTTTCCTGCTTTTTCGGCATCCATATTAGCAAGAGTTTTTGCAGAATGACTTGGTTGTAAACCGCCCATAATATCATAAATAAGCTGGTCGTCTGGAACTTCATCAAAAACTTTAGCTAAAGCTTTAGGCTCCATTTGTGCAGCAATCGCACAAATCTGATCTAAACGGTTTTCTTTTTCCATGAATCTAATTAAACTTGATTCGATATTTAAAGCTTCTGAGGCTAATCTGTTAGATAAATCGTCTAATTCTTTTTTTCTTTTCTCGAATGCTTCTTTATCATCTTTTAATTTTTTTCTTTCTAAGGCTAATTCTTCCTGTTTCTTTCTCAAATCCTCTTGGTCTAGCTTGTATTGCTCTTTTTGTGTTCTAACTAAAGCACGATAAGATTCTTCTAATGCTTTTGCTCTTGCCTCTAAGTCTTTATTGCCAGCAGAGATTAATTGATTATATCTGTTTTGTTCTGTATAAATCATTTGCTGGTATCGTTCTTCTTCTGGAAGTTGATGAAGTTTAATAAATTCATAGTAAGCTTCTAACGGCCAGCCTTTTCTGTATTTTTCTGGAATACTGTGTCTAAAAACAAAAATATCAAGAAAATCTAGCGAAAAAAGAACTAAAAGCAAAGTTGCACCTAACGAACAAATAAGAAATATATAGAATATTGTGCTTAAAAATTTGTATAGAGGCGATTTTTCTTGCCCATTTTCATCATATCTGTTAGACATTTTATATCCTGTTATTTAGAATTACTGTTTATACCACTTAAAACTTGATTAACAAAATTTTTAGTGTCTAAATAAGGTGGAATTCCACCAAATCTACTTACTGTTTTTGGATCTGTATAATAAGCAGCCAAAGAAAGAGGGATATTGCCATTATTATTCTGTAACAACTGCGATAAATATTGTGTTCCTGCTGAAATATTCTGACTAGGATCAAAAGGATTTGTAACACCAAATTGCCCTAATAAAGCGGGGTTAAGTTGCATTAATCCAACTTGACCGTTTTTCCCTACAGCATTTGGATTATAACCAGAAGCTACAGAAATCAATTGATTGATTAATTCTGGTTTAACGTTATATTCTTTTGAATATTTTTCAACTAAGCTTTTTATGTCATTATTAATATTTGTAGCAAGTTCAACATCTGATTTTTGGACATTTTGAGTTTTAGGAGCTGACAATGAAGATATATTATTTCCAGTTGTAGCTGCAGCAAGTTGCTGTGCAAAAGTGTTTTCGTTAGGTTTCTTCTTTTTTTTAGGAGCATAAATACTTAAACTTTTACTCAAAGAATCCATTTTGTCTTTAAATCTATTCATGTTTTCAAGCATTGTCTGGCTCCAATAGTGAATTTTTTTTACGGTTAGCAAACTCGTCTAATTTGCTCTGTTCTTTTTTTGCCATTTCTTTTTTATATTTGGCTTCATCTGCTTCTCTAAGTTTTTCAAATGTTTTTCTGTTTCTCTGTTTTTCAACTAATTCATCAAATATTTTTTGCCTTTGTTTTATTTGAAGTTCTTTTTCGTCAGCATAGAATGTTTCTTGTTTTTTTAACATAGATAAATAAGCAGGATACATTCTAACTTTGACTAAATCTCCTGCTAATAAGTCTTGTTGCTGTTGTTCTAATGCTGTTTGCTGTTGATTTTTGGATTCTTGTATTTTTTTGTCTAATTCAGCTATTTCGCCATCTTTTCGCATTAGACGGTCTTTAACTTCGTTTTCTTCATGAAGTGCGATTTGTAAAAGCTGATTTAATCTAAATACAAAAGCCATTTTTTATTATTTTCCTCCACCTGCAATCTTAGCTAATTCATTAACTGATTGTTCAAATGGAACATTGTCGGTTACTGATTGTCTTATAAAGTTTTCTATCAAAGGCTGTTTCTTTATAGCTTCATCTATTCGAGGATCAGAGCCAGCTTTATAAGCACCAAGCGTAATTGCATCTATATTTTTCATATAAGTGGAATAAATATTTCGCACTTTTCCTGCATTAGCATAGTGGGTTTTATCTGCTATCTGTGGCATCAAACGTGATATACTCTGTAAAATATCTATTGCTGGATAAATATTTTGATGTGCTAAATCACGACTCAATATTAAGTGACCGTCTAAGATACCTCTAACAGCGTCTGCAACAGGTTCATCCATATCTCCACCTTCAACTAGAACTGTGTAAATACCTGTAATTGCCCCTCTTTGAGAAGTTCCCGCTCTTTCTAGAAGCTTTGGTAACATTGCAAAAACAGAAGGAGTATAGCCTTTTGTGGTTGTTGGTTCACCAGTAGATACACCAATTTCGCGTTGGGCTAATGCAAATCTTGTTACAGAATCCATCATTAGCATTACATTTTTGCCTTGATCTCTAAAATACTCAGCAATAGCTGTTGCTGTAAAGGCTGATTTTATTCTGACCAAAGCTGGTTTATCAGAAGTAGCACAAACAATAACAGAACGTTTCATTCCTTCAGGTCCTAAGTCTTTTTCGAGAAATTCTCTAACTTCACGACCTCGTTCTCCAATAAGACATAAAACGTTTATATCTGCTTTTGATGTTCTGCTTATCATACCAAGAAGTGTTGATTTTCCAACACCAGAACCAGCAAATATACCAAGACGTTGACCATTGCCTATTGTTAAAAGCCCGTCAAGAACTTTCACACCTGTTGGAAGAGGTTCTAATATTCTTTTTCTAGTAAATGGGTTAGGGGGTTCTCTGTTCATCGGAACCCTTTTAATATCTGGAGAAAAATCACCTTTTCCATCGATAGGGTTTCCTAAGCCATCTAATAATCTGCCTAATAATTCATCTCCAGCTGGTGCTGTAAGGGGAGTGCCTATTGGCACAACTTCGCTACCCTGTCTTATTCCATCTGTGCTAATTAAAGGCATTAGAATTATGCTTTTTTCTCTAAAACCAACTATTTCGCAAGGTAATGGACCGCTTGCAGTAATAATATTACAAACATCGCCAACAGGATTTTGTGGTCCAGTTGCTTCAATTAACAGCCCGCTAACTTGTATTACACGACCATTTACACGGACAGTTTCGGTATTTTTTATGATATTATCATATTTTTCAAAAGAAAATCTCATTCTTCAAGCCCCTCAAAGGAACTTTCAAATTGACTTAATAATGCTTTTTCCAAAGCTCTTGCCTGAGTTTCTATAGTAGCGTCGATAGTGCTTACACCTGTTTCTATCTTTACGCCACCTGGAGAAACACTGGGGTCTTCGATTATTTGAAGTTCTCTAACACCGCTCAAAGATGATAAAAGCTGATCTTTATGTGATTCACACATAGCTTTGTCGCGAAGATTTATTTTTAAAACGATTTTATCTACTTCAGATATTTGGTATATTGCTTGATTAATATTTTCTAATACTATCTCAGACTGAATCATCGGTGCAACTTTAAGAATCTGCTTTGCAAAAGATACTGCCAACTTAAGAATCTCTTGTTCTGAAGCTTTAAGAAGCCCCATTCTACTTGTTTGTAATTCTTTGATAAGCATTTCTGTTTCGCCTATTAAATCACGCCAAACAATTTCCATTTCTTTATTGCCTTGGGCTTCTCCTTCTGCCATACCTTTTTCTTCGCCTTCGTTGAAGCCATCTTGATAACCTTTTTGTCTTGCAACTTCTGCTTCTGCTTTAACACTCTTTTTTATCGCTTCAACTTCTTGTTTGGCGGCAGCTTTTATTGATTCAGCAGCTTCTCTAGCCATTTTTAAGCTTTGATTACATTCTGCTTCTGTGTCTTGTCGCTTTTTAATATTTATTTGAGTTATTTCTTGGTCTTTAGCAACTAATTCTTTTTCTTGTTCTTGTAATCTTTGCTCCCAGCCTCGTAGCTCCTCTTCTAATGCTTCAAGTTCAAGTTCTTTGATTCTAAGTTTTTCAAGGACTGCAGCATGACGTGATTTTCTTGCAGCAGGCGAAAGACGAGTTTCTTCATCGTCTTCTTCATCGTTTCTTCTTGTAGGTCTCTGCCTTTCTTCTTGATAGTTGTCTAGCATTTCGCTATCGTCATCTTCGTTTTCGTCTTCGTCTTCATCATCATCATCAAAATGTTTTTTGCTGTTGGTTTGTATTTTTTCTCCATTTCCAGCTAAATCTTCTGGAGAAAGCATATCGAAGGCTTCGGATGCAAAAGCATCTTCATTTGGATCTAGTTCTGGTACTTTTGCACCTTCTATTGATTGTCCAGTGTCTACAAGATAAGGAACTTCGCTCTTTTTTATTTGATTTGCTTTTATTATTCTAAATACCATTGAATTGCCTTAATTAATAAATATTATTGTAATTTGGTTTTTCTAAATAAAGCTGTTTTTCTTTAATTAAGCCTTTAACTTCTCTTAGAATCCTATCTCTAGCAAAGCTTATTTCACTTTTACTAACATTCTTTTCTCTAGTAATTTCAGCCATAAGATCGCTAAACATATTTTTAGACATTGCTGAAGCAATATTTTTTATTACTGATTCTTGAGCCCCAACTAAAGATACAGCTAAATCTTTAATAGTGACATATTTTAAGAGCATTTGTATTCCAGCGGTATTTGCATAAGCTAAATCATCAAAAAGAACAATTTGCCTTCTCAGTTCAAACATAAGCCCCTGTTTGCCTTCTTTTGCCAAAATAGGAGCAAGCCCATTTATAATGTTTGATTGGGTTTGTGTGTCACAATATTGCATTATATCAGCGAGAATATCAATTCCTCTTTTATTAAGATTAGTATTATCCAATCATTTCCTCCTCACCAGGTCTGGTTATAATAATTTCGCCCTTATTTTCAAGGTCTTTGACAAGTTTAACAATACGTTGTTGAGCTAAGTCAACGTCACGCATTCTAACTGGTCCCATAAACGCCATATCGCTCTTAATCATTTCAGCAGCACGTTTAGACATATTCTTGAAGAATTTTTCTTTAACTTCATCAGTAACACCCTTGAGTGCAAGTGACAAGTCTTTCTGGTCGATTTCTTTGAACAAACGTTGCAAGCCACGGTCGTCCACAAGAACAATATCTTCGAATACAAACATCTTTTTCTTGATTTCGTCTGCAAGAATTGGTTCTTGAACTTCCATTGTTTCGATGATGCTCTTTTCTGTAGCACGGTCGACATTGTTGATGATATTGATAAGAGGTTCTATACCACCAGCTTTTGTGAGGTCTTGACCAATGAGAGAGGAAAGTTTTTCTTCCAAGAAGTTTTCAACCTGATGGATAATTTCAGGACTTGTTCTATCCATCAATGCGATACGTTTTGCGATTTCAATCTGTGTGTCGTGAGGCATAGACTGCAAAACTAGTGCGGCTTTCTTTGGTTGTAAGTAAGCCATAATCATTGCAATCATCTGTGGATGTTCATTTTGAATAAGTGTAGCCAATTGAGCAGGGTCAGCAGTTCTTGCAACTTCAAAAGGCTGAAGCTGTAAAGCTGTGCCCATTCTTCCGAGAATATCCAATGCTTTACCTGGACCGATTGTCTTTTCGAGAAGAGTTTTAGCGTATTCCAAGCCACCTTCGGCATAGAATTTTCTTGCCATCATCATCTGTTCAAATTCAAAAAGAACAGAAAGCTTTTCTTCTGTAGATATTTTTCTTTGTTTTGCAATTTCTATTGTTAGCGTTTCTATTTCAGCATCTGTAAGAGATTGCAAAATAACACGGCTTGTTTCAGGTCCTAGAAAAACAAGAAGTATTGCTGCTTTTGATCTTCCAGGAATATCTAATGTTGGAATATCATCAAAATTTATATTTAACGGTTGTTGCTCTTGTGCTTCTTCTGCCAAAATTAATCATCCTCCAACTCAATTAATTAGAGTTTAACCAACTCTTAATAACTTGAATAGCATCGTCTGGTTTACTTTCAATAAGTTCTCTAACACGTTTTTCAAGAGAGTCTCTGGCGATAGCTTCTGCGTTAAGCTTGTTAAGCTCTTCTTCTCTTTCTTTGTTACGTTTATTCTGAACTTTTTCAAGTCTTTCAATTTCTTCTTGAAGTTTTCCATCAGCTTTCTTTTGGAAAGCATCTTTATAAACGAATTTTTCTTCTTGTGACATTTCTTCGATTTCAGGTGGAAGTGCATCGTTTTCAGCAGCATATTTATAAGCTTGCAACTTAAGAGTTTGAACTTTGTTCTTCTTTTCTTCCAAGTCTGCAATTTCAGGAAACCAATTCTTGATATTGGCAAATCTTTCTTCGTATTTTTTCCATTGTTTCTTGTTTTCTTCGATAATAGCCTTTGCTCGTTCTTCTTGAGCTTTTTTAGCTTCTTCGGCAGCTTGTTCAAGTCGTTTCTGTTCCAAGGCAATACTTCTGGCTTTTGTAATTCTAGCTACCATATAGATTCCGCCTATGAGAATAGGGAAAGCCACAAGGAGACCGAGTATAATCATAAACATTTGTCTTTCCTGCTCCTTTTTTAGAGCCATATCGGCTACTGCACGTTCCAAATCTTCATTTCTAAATGGGGTAACAAAAATAGTCATTTTGTCACCACGTTCTTTATTATAACCAATTGCTGTTTGGGCTACTTGTAATATCTGATCCTGTGTAGAATTAAATTCTTTTGGATCGCCATTTATAATTACAGAGGCAGTCATACGCCTAATAGCGCCCTGTTCTTTTATATATTTTTCTTTTGATTTTGTTACTTCAAAATTAGTTATAGTACCATCTCGTTTATATTTATTCAACGTTCCATTTTCTGTTCCAGGATAAGCAGGAGAACCTGGTGGTAAATTTGAATTTACTCCTGGTTCGCCATCTTCGATTAAATCTCGTCCTTCATACTCTTCTTTTTCAGCTTTTTGGGAAATGACAATACCTTGATTAGTGCCTTCAAGTGGTATTACAACATCACTAACAGCTTCCTTTTGGTCAAAGTCTATATCTAGATTTACTTTAACTATTGCTTTCCCATCACCATAAACCAATTCCAATGTTCTTTGCAGTTTATTCTGTAAATATCTTTCTCTATCACGTGTTATTTTTATTTGAACGGTTTGAGCTTTGTCTATGCTCATTAATTCTTCATCTTCTATTAATCTTGTTAAATCGTTAGCATGATCATCGACAATTTTAACTTTGTCAGGCTCAAGTCCTTCAACAGCGGAACATACTAAATCTCTTATTGCTCTTATTTGATTTGATTCTATTGTCTTGTTGGGTTTGAGTTTTAATACGATACTTGCGGAAGGCTCTTTCTGGTCTTCTTTAAAAGTAGTTTTTTTAGGCTTTACTATATTAATATTTGCGTCTTCGATTGGATCTAAGCTTTTTAAAGCAATTATTAATTCTTCCTGTAAACCTCTGACAAAGTTTAAATCAAATTCCTGCTGGGTAGTGCCTTGAAATACTGAGCGTTGATCAATTAGTTTTTCCCAACCCGCCTTGGCTTCTGGAAGTGTTTTTTCTTCTGCTAACTTTAATAGATAGCTTGATTTTTGTTCTTTTGGAACAAGTATTTCGTTTGCAGTTTTACCAATTTTGTGGTCTAGCCCTAATTCTGTAAGTTTGGCGTTGATTTTGCTTGCATCATCTAGTTTTAACTCTTCTTGAAAAAGGGGTATGTATTCTTTTTCTGAACCCCACATTGTTGCAATGATGATTGCTAAAACAACTACTCCAACTACTGAACCCAATATGATACGCTGTGTTTTTGACAGCTTCATTATCGGTTCCCATAATTGCTTGAGATACTCGCCCATTTATTCGCACTCCCTATTTGCGACTCTCCTATAGGATTGTTTGTTTTTTATCTTATATTTTTTATAGGAGATTAATTGTATATATATTTATAGTACGTCAAACAAATTCTGTAAAGAGTTTAAAAAAAATAATGAAATTATTTTTTTTTATATGGATTAGGGGCTATGGAAAAGGTATTAGAGAATAGTTTTGTTTTCATACTATCGAAAATAGGAATAATTCGTTAGCCTACATTCTAAACAATCCCATAATCTCTAAACTATTATCTATAAACTCTAAAAGTCATTTTGTTATCAAAAAACAGTCGAAAAGCAAACGACATGAACAGAACTAAGTCTAACTAAGATTAAAAGTTCATTCTCATAACTTCTTTATATGCTTCTAGAGCTTTGCTACGAACTTCAATGGTTAAATTCAAAGCTGTTTTTGCTTTTTCAGTAGCAATCATAACATCGTGAAGGTTTTCTACTCTGCCTAATACTGCGTCTTGAGTAAGTTTTTCAGATTCTTTACCTAAAGTATCAACTTCATCTATTGCTGTCTGAAGGGTATCTAAAAATGAACCCCATTGCTCTTTAGCATTAGTAGTTGGTCTTATAGGTCTATCGCTTAATACACCGTGTAATGGATGGTTTTCGTTAATTCTCATTTTGTTTCCCTTTATCCCTATTTATTTAATTCTAAGCTATAAGCTATAAGCTCTAAGCTGTATGCTGTAAGCTCTAAGTTCTAAACTCTTTTTTCCTATCTCTTTACTCTTCCCTCTTTACTCTCACCTCTCACCTCTCATCTCTCATCTCTCAATTCTCAATTATCAATTTTCAATTCTTAATTCTTAATTCTTAATTTTCACCTCTCATCTCTTATTTGCTGCTTATGTTCAAAGCTGCATTATGCATATCTTTTGAAGAACTTATGCATGTTACATTAGCTTCATAAGCACGTGTAGCTGTAATCATATCAACCATTTCATGAACAATATCAATATTTGGTCGTCTTACGTAACCATCAGGATCTGCATCTGGGTGATTTGGGTCATATTCCAGCTTAAAAGGTGTCATATCATCTAGAATAGCATTAACTCTAACTCCTCTACCAGGTTCTTGAGGGTATATTCTATCCAGATATGCTCTTTGACCATAAGCATGACGAGCTTCAAATATAGCAAGTTTTCTTCTAAATGGACCACCGTCAGCAGTTCTTGTAGTGTTTACGTTGGCTATGTTGTTAGAAATAACGTCCATTCTTAAACGTTCAGCGGTAAGACCACTAGCAGAAATATCAATACTTCTGAACATTCCCATTATTGTCTACCTCCTCTGCTTATAACGTCATTGAGCTGTGAGAACATTTGAGCAATTCTGTTTGCATGAACTTGATAAGTCATAGTGTTTTTAGCCAAATCGCTCATTTCTACATCAATATCAACATTGTTCTTGTCATTTCTCATTATATGGATTCTATCTTTTACTGTAGTTGGACCAATTTCCATATAGTCAGTAGTTCCTATTGGAATATGTCTATCATCTTCTCTACGGCCGACAATGTCTACTTTACCGTCGAAAACTCTAGCCATTTCATCTTCAAAAGTGACTATCTGTCGTTTAAACAAGGGAGTATTTACGTTAGCGATATTGTTAGAAATAACAGCATGACGTTTTGCTGCTACATCTAAACCTTTACCTAGAAGATTAAATGTTGCTGTTCCTGTTAGTCTTTCAAACATATTTTTTATCCCCCTTGTTATTTTCTTCTATAACAATCGGCTATTTGCAAATAATTATTTAGTTTAATTTAAGATTTTTTATTATTTTTAAACTCTTTTTCTACTAAGACCGTTTTTGTTGGTAGTTATTGTTTTTATTATTGTAGTTATTCAGACTACTCCAATAAATCTAACTCTTCCAAAATTTTAATTACTTATAAGAATTAAGCTCTCGGATGACAATTTCTATAAGTTTGCATAAGCTTTTCTTTGCTAATGCGTGTATATATTTGAGTTGTAGAGAGGCTTGCATGACCAAGCATTTCTTGAACTGCTCTAATATCTGCACCATTATTAAGTAAATGCGTTGCAAAACTATGTCTGAACTGGTGAGGGGTTATATTCATCATCATCGCAAGACGTCTGGAATATTTATCTATTAATCTAGCAATGCTTCTTGTGGTCAGTGGAGTTCCTGAATGATTTAGGAAAATATGTTTTTCTTCACGCCATTCTGGTTTTTCGCTAAAACGATTATTGGTATAAAGAGAGATAGCACGACATGAAGCTGGAGTTAAAGGAATAACCCTATCTTTACCACCTTTTCCTTCTCTTATGGTAACTATTTGACTTTCAAGATTCAAATTGTCAGAAGTTAGATTAGAAACTTCTGAAACACGCAACCCACTTCCATATAATAATTCTAAAATGGCTTTATCTCTTAGCCCTAACAAACTAGATGAATTGGGAGAATTGATAAGCATATTGACATCATCTTGGCTTAAAGCTTTTGGAAGAGGTCTTTGAGCTTTAGGTGAATCCATCAACTCTACAGGATTTTTATTTGCAAATCCACGTTTTATTGCAAATTTAAATAAACCTCTTAAGGCAGATTGTCCTCTTCTCATACTAGAGGCACACAAGCCTCCTTTTCTTCTTTGTGCCCAAAAACTTCGTATTTGACTTGTTGTTAATACTTCTGCTTTACTAATTTCTGTAATATTGTTTTTGGTTAGCCATTGTTCAAAGAAGTTTAAATCGTTTCTATAGCCACGAATTGTTTGCAAAGACAAATTTCGTTCTTTTTCTAAAGAACTTAGATATTGGTCTATCAGTTCTTTAATGTTCAATTTCTACTCCCATTTTTATATTGACTTTAAGTAATATGCTAAATAATAGTTGTTTTTTGTTGTTTTAACAATTAACAACTTGAAACATTCCAATATTTTTATCCTTAACTTCCAAACCCCTAACTCTCTTATCTCTTATCTCTTATCTCTCATCTCTTATCTCTCATCTCTTATCTCTAAATTTTTCTTCCCTATATACATACCATATTGTTTTTTGTCGTACAAGCCCCTAAAATTATTTTTGACCTTTTTTAAGAATCTATTTGTAAAATATAAATAAATGTCGATTTAATAATAAAATATTACTATTTGGTTTGGTATATTATGAAAAAGTTTAAATGGTTATTGTTTCTTTGCGTTGCTTATTTATTTTCAAAATCTCCTGTATATTCTGCTTCCAATGGAATTCTTAAAACAGGCGATGTTTTGACTATTACAGTAAAAGGCGAACCAGAACTTACAGGAGATAGATTAATAACTTCCGATGGTAGCATAAATTTTCCACTTATCGGTTCTGTTGGCGTTTCTGGAATGAAAACTACTGATGTAGAAAAAGTTATTAAGCAACAATTGGAAGATGGCTTTTTACAAAATCCTGTAGTTACAGTTTCTATTTCTTACAAACCTTATAAATCTAGTAGTAGTCAATCTATTACAGATTCTACATATAATGATGATATTTCTTCAGACGAATCTGATGAACAAATTTTGATAGAACTTAGAGATAAATCTAGCGAAATAGGAATAGGCAATTCTGTTATCAGTGTTGGAAATAAAGTTTATCAGACCAATAGACTAGGACAGGTTCTTGTTAAAAAATCAAATGCAAAATCTGTTATTATAGCTGATGGTTATAAAACACTTTCTGGTTCTCTCAACAATATTGTTCAGAAAAGAAAAACTAATGGACCATCTTATATTTTGATGGAAAAATTACCTATAAATGAAAATGTTCTTTGCACAGTAATAGATGAAAGCACTAATAAACCTGTTAAACATGCTGAAATTAACCTTGATGGTAGATCTTTTGTATCTAATAATCAGGGAGAATTCAGAATAAAATATAACAAACGTGAATTTAGTGAACTAACTATAAAAAAACGTGGTTTTAAAGAATTTAGAAAAATAATAGATTATAAGGGTCCTTCAACATTAACTTTTGTTTTAAGTAAATAAAAAAAGCCTCTAAATGAGGCTTTTTTTATGGTATAAGAAAACCACGCGATACAGGGCAAACGCAAACATTTTCTTTTATTGATGAAGCTTTCATAGATTGCCACGTTACCACGCATACTTAGTATGCTCGTAATGACGTATTTCTTGCGGTTTCGCAGTGACGAATTACTTTTGGATGACAGTGAGACGCGAGACAATTTAAGAGTTTAGAGAATAGAGATAAGGGATAAGGGATAAGGGATAAGGGATAAGGGATAAGGGATAAGGGATAAGAGGATTGTTTGTTTATGTAAGTTTGTGGCAAACTCGTCAATTGCGAACGAATGTGAAGCA
>CAJOQX010000108.1 GCA_905236865.1 Candidatus Rifleibacteriota bacterium | reverse complement strand
TGAGGGAAAGAGCTCTTGAAGGATTCTTTGTCAGAGACCTGGAAAGAAACATAGTCTACTGTCCAGGAGGTCATACACTAAGACCTATTTTTTTATAATTATTAAATTCTTTTTTCGTTTTTATATTCATTTATGAGTAATGTGAGTTTTTAGACAGCCTCTCATCGGAGGGTAATGGCTATACTACCACTATTTTTCTATATTTCAAGTTTTTATTTTACTTTCAACAAATTAGTTCTCAAAGGGTCTAACTCTTAATTTAACACCTAATTCATCGCAAATTTTTTGACAAAGATGAATTTTATCCTCAGACATAACTTTTTCAACTACTGTAAAAACAACGTTAGGCACATATTTCTTTGCTTTTATAGCAAAATCTTTAACCGCATCATAAGATTGAATTCCAAATTTTGATTTTGTCAAAGCTAAATATTCTTCAGCATTAGGAGCATTTAATGAAATCGACACAGTATCGAATCTATTTTTTAATTCTGGAGTTATATCTTTTTTATAAATAAGATTAGCTAGACCATTTGTATTTACTCTTGTTTTTAAATTTGGATATTTTTCTTTTAAATAATCTATTAATTTGCAAATATCATATAATCTTTCTAAAGGTTCTCCAAAACCACAAAAAACAAGTTCTTTAATAGTATTTAAATTATAATTTGAAAACATTTCTTTAACTTCGTCTAAGGTTGGTTCACCTTCTTTTAACCATAAAGAATTGTTCTCCATCATCTTCTTAGTTTGTCTTAAACAAAAAACACAACTACAAGGACATTTATTTGTTAAGTTTACATAAATATTTTTACCTTTTATATCTACGTTTTTAGATATTTCTTTATATGCTTCTTCCCCTTCTTTTCCAGTAACTATATAAAGTATCATTATTTACTCCTCCGTTAAATCTCGTAAAAACATTTCAAAACACAATCCCCAATAATTTGGAACTTTATTTCTTTCACAATATTCTATACATTTTGAAACAAATGTAGTTGCTTTTTTAGCAGATTCATATAAAGAATGACCATTCATATACATACCTGCAATTATTGAGCTTATTACATCACCTGTTCCACTTCTGTCATTTCCTATTTTATCAGACATGATTAGTTGATAATCTTCGCCTTTATTATAAATAAAATTTAATATTTGTTTTTTATTAAAAGGAATACCTGTGACTACTATGTGCCTAGGTCCCTTTTTAGAAAGTTTTTCGCACATCGATTCTAACTTTTCTAAGCTAACTTTACCTTCATCTGGATATTCTATATCTAACAAAGTGCAAAGTTCAGTTAACTTAGGAGTTAGAATTTCTGCAAATCTAACAAGTTCTTTCATTTTATTACACATTGCAGGAGTATAAGTTTTATAAAGTTTTCCATAATCTCCCATCACTGGATCTACTAACACAAAAGTATCACCCTTATTAAAATTCTTTATAAAATCGATAACTATATCTACCTGTTCTTCTGAACCTAAGAAACCAGTTGCAATTGCATCAAATTTTAAATTAAGATCTTTGTAAGTTTGAATATAATCTCGCATTTTTGGGGTGTAATCATCAAAATAATAAATAGGAAATTGTGTGTGGGTTGAAAGAATTGCAGTTGGAATTGTTACTGCCTGTATTTTCATAGCCGAAACAATAGGTGCCATAACTGCGATTGAACACCTACCAAAACCAGTTACATCATTAATTAATGCTATTTTTTTCTGTGTCATATTACTTATATTTATTTAAATAGAATTTGGGCTTTAATTATAATAATAGCTTTTATAAAAATCAATCTTTAAATCAAATACTTCAAAACAATTTAATTAACACAAATATCAAATAAAATATATGGCTTGACGTTAATTAAATAAGGTGATATTACTTAATAAATCAAGGAATTTAGGATTTATTTTTCCTTTATTATTATAATTTTAGGAGTGATTCGTAATTATGGCAAGAGTTTACAATTTTTCTGCTGGTCCAGCCGTTCTTCCAGAAGCAGTTTTGAAAAAAGCCGCTGAACAAATGTTGGATTATGAAGGCTCAGGAATGAGC
>CAJOQX010000107.1 GCA_905236865.1 Candidatus Rifleibacteriota bacterium | reverse complement strand
TGGCTTTAACAATGAAGAAGAACCAAACTTGCTGACAATAACAAGAACGTTTAAAGAAGACAGCAATGGAAAAGTTTTTGTTAATGGTTTACTAACAAATTCTTCTCTATTAAAAGGAATAGGGCCTTTTTTAATGGAAATCCATGGACAAAATGAACACCAGACCTTATTAGACCCTGACACACAAAGAGAGTTACTTGATAAAACTGGTGGGTTAGAATTTAGAAAGAAGCTAGATAAGCTTAAAGAAATATATAAAGAAAGAAAGGCTCTACAAGAAAAACTTGAAGATTTAGAAGCTAAGAGTCAATATGCTTCAGAACGAATTGAAGAATTAGAAGCTATAAAGAAAGATTTGGAAGATTTGGGTTTATCTGACCCAAATGAAGAAGAAGAACTAAGAGAAACTTCAAAAAAGCTTTCTAATTCTGAACAAATAATAACTGCCTTACAAGGAAGCCTCTCTTGCCTAAGTGGCTCTGATGATACTTCTGGAGCTACGATGTTAACATATAAAGCTTCTGAATTATTAAGAAAAGTTGCTGATTGTGATAATGAATTAAATGATTATTACAATAGAATCACTGATTTATATTATGAATTAAAATCTCTAGAATCTGACATTGAATCATCAGCAGAAAACTCTGATTTAGACCCAAACAAGCTTTACGAAGTTCAATCAAGACTATCAGAAATACAAAGAATATGCCGAAAGTATTCAACAGATTTTTCTGGTTTATTTGAATTAGACGAAAAATGTAATAAAGAGCTTTCTGAATTAACAGAACCAGACCAAAGCAGAAATAAAATACTAAAAGAACTAGAACAAGTTAATAAAATTTTTTCAGAAATGGTTAAAGAAGTTAGTTGTGAACGAAAAAAGCTTGCACAGAAATTGAATCAAAGCGTTTCTCACGAAATGGAACATCTTGGTTTCAATTCAGCTCTATTTGAAGCTAAACTGTTGCCTATTGATGCTGGTTCTCATGGAGCAGAGGATATTGAATTTTTCGTTGCCTTAAATCCTGGTGCTCCTAGTGGTCCATTAAGAAAAATAGCTTCTGGAGGGGAATTATCCCGTGTAGCCCTTGCAATAAAAAAAGTTTTGGCCAATAGCGATAAACTACCAACTCTAGTATTTGATGAAATAGACACAGGCATAGGTGGGAAAACTGCTGAATCGGTTGCAGACAGTCTTAGAAGTCTAGGTGAGCAAAAACAGGTTCTTCTAGTTACCCATTTACACCAAATAGCCAAAGAAGGCACCCACCATTTCACCGTTACAAAGTCAGTAGTAGACAATCAAACTGAAGTTCATATCAATCGTGTCGAAGGGGAAAAACGAGTTGAAGAACTTGCTCGTATGCTTGGAAATACCGATAAAGACGGTTTTGCTTTTGCACGTTCTCTACTTGGGAAGTGATATGTTAAGGTTAGATAAGTATTTAGCAGATGTAGGAATAGGAACAAGAAGCGAAGTAAAAAAATATTTAAAATACGGTTTGGTTTCTGTCAATGGCAGTATTGTCAAAGATTCTTCTTTAAAAGTTGACCCTAAAAAAGATAAAGTAACTTATAAAGGAGAAGATTTACTTTATCAGGAATATCGCTATTATATTCTTAATAAGCCAGCTGGTTGTGTTAGTGCTACCAAAGATGGATTGAGTCAAACAGTAATAGAAATCTTAAAAAATGAACCAACAAGAGATTTATTTCCTGTTGGACGACTAGACAAAGATACAGAAGGATTACTACTTATAACTAATGATGGTAAGTTAGCTCATAATCTGCTTTCACCTAAAAAACACGTTGATAAAAGTTATATTGCCTTTGTCGATAAAGCTCTTGAAGAAAAACAGTTACTAGAATTTAAACAGGGGTTAGATATAGGTGATGAAACCCCTACCCTACCCTGTGAAATAAAACTTGCAACAGAAAATGAAATAATAAGTTCCCTAAATAATGCTTCTTTTAAGATTTGTGAGGGGAAAAACGAAATCGCTTATATTGTTGTTTTAAAAGAAGGTCGTTACCATCAAGTAAAAAGAATGTTTGAACATTTTGGTTCAACTGTAATCTACTTAAAACGTCTTACAATGGGAAATTTATCGTTATCCCCCACTCTACCCATTGGTCAATACAGAGCATTAACAGATGAAGAAATACAGATATTAAAAGAAAGATAAAAAATAACCAATATTCTAAAATAAAAAAAGGGTAACTCTTTTACCAAAGTTACCCTTTTTTATTTTAGCTATCTAATCAACTCTCTGGGGTTATAAGCATAGAGAAGTCTGTAACATTCATCTTATACTTATTTAACATAACAACAGCCAACAAAACCCTTTTCCAAGGCATTCCATTAACTCTCATCATAATGTTAGCATCTAAATTATTTGCAAGTCTGATTTTAGTTCCTGATATAGAACTCAAACTAGAACATAACATAGAAAAATCCATATTTCTAAAATAACCGCTGTAAGTAGCATTATTTCCGTTTGGCAAGGATTTTTCCAAAGTCTTTAAATGAGAGAAATAAGTGTTAAGTGCCTTATTATCCCCAATATACAAACAATTCTTTTCAAAATGCCAACCTATTTCAGAGTTTTTACAGTAATTATCAAGTATATCTTTTATGGTATCTCCATTGACTTCTTTTATAGGAACGCTAATATCATTGCCTACAATCAAAGACCATTTGTTTTTTTCTGCAACATAATATGCAAAGTTCTTTAAATCCATAAAACGGTCTTTTACTTTAATAGAGTCATTCATTGAAGCACTCTGCAAAACCGATGGGATAACCATTAAAACAAAAAATACCAATAGAATTTTTTTTATCATTTATTATTCCATTCCGTTAAGGATTCCTTGAATTTCAGAACTATTCATCAAAGAGTTCATTTTTGAATTATTCATGAGGAAATCATAATCATTATTTTGTATGGCATTCATTACTTCTGGATCATTTAAAACAGATTGCATTTCAGAAGTATTGTTGAGTTCCATAAGATTATTCATAAAATCATCATCCATCATCATGCTCTGAACTTTAGTATTGGCATTTTGCTGTTCTGCAGAATAATCATTATTATTTTGTTCGTTTTCAGAATTGTTAAAAGCCCTAGTATTATTATTGTTTGAACTTCCGTCAATAATGTCTATATTGCTTCTGCTCTTAGTTGAAGATGAGGCTCCAGAAGAAATTTCCAGAACATTGTCTGAATTTACATTTATATCTCCCATAGAATCAGTGCGAATAGTGTAAACTCCATCAACCATTCCAACAACTTTACCATAGATTGTTGTTCCATCATTAAGAGTTATACGACTATTACCTGCCGCAAAAGAGATACTGGCAAACAAAAAACTAGAAAACAACAAAACATATAATTTTTTCAATTGAGTGCCTCCGAAATTTTTTAAATTATACATTAAAAATTAAAATTTTTTAAGTATATTATTTAACTTTTAATTTTTGAATTGTATTATATAAATCAGCATAAGCTTTTGTAATCTTGAAAACTAATTCATTGCATTTTTCTTTCCAAGGAGACATATCTGTAATTTCTGTAACTACTACACCTTTAGCTTTTAATTCTTTAAGAGCTTTATCTTCATAATTTCTGATAGTTACTTTATTTACTCTCTGAATATAATCAGCAGCTCTAAGAACTACATTTTGCTGTTCCCTAGACATTTGTTTCCAAATATTATCGCTAATTACTATTTCACTTAAAGCAAGAACGTGAGCATCAAGAATCAAATAAGGAGCACGTCTATAAAATTCATTGCTAAGATAATTTAATATTGGCTGTTCACCACCATCTATAATTCCTCTTTCAATAGCAGTATTAAATTCTGTAAAAGGAACTTTAACGCAAGAAGCATCAAAAACTTTGATTAAATCTTCAAAATAATTGCCATAAGCTGAACGAATTTTCAAACCAGAAAGATCTGCTAGACTGTTAATCGGTTTTCTAGAGAAGAAATGTCTAAAACCTTCTTCAATAAAACATAAGCCTCTAAATTTACTTCCTTGGAATGAAATTTCGTTAAGATAATCTTTATACATTCCAGAATCTATAAATCTCCAATAATGTTCGCGGTTTTCAAACGCATAAGGAGTCGAAAGCATGGCGGCTTTGTTTGCTCCATAATCTTGTAGATAAGAAACGCTAGTTCTTATAATGTCTGGAGCATCGTGTTGATACATATTGGTAAGAACTTCATTATCGTTACCTAATTCTCCACCATATTTTACTTCTATTAATACTGTGCCAAGAGATAGTTCTTCAACTTTTTGCTTAAATAATCTCGCCATATAACCAGAATAAGACCCTGCTGGATTAACTTCTGCATAAGTAAGTCTTAAAATTTTATTCTCAGATTCTTCTGGTCCGTTTAAACTACAAAAACCAACTGATGAGAAAGCCAAAAAAGCAAAAACAAAAAGAACAACAAACTGATTATATCTCTTGTTCAAAAGCATAAATTATGTACCCTTCGAATAAATTTTTTAACATTTTATCACCTAAAAAAACTATTATCAAGTTATTATAAAAGGTAAACAAAAACTTTTTTGTTAAGAAGATAGAGGTGTAAAGGAAACAGGGAATCGATTGTAATTGTAAACAAGAATAAAATATATAATTTGATAAAAATCATATTATTAGATAATATAATTTTATCATATTTTATATGAGATATGTAAGTGTTATCAAACGACCAAGAAGAAAAAGCAATGGAGTAGGCATATATGAATTGTGAATACAGAAAAATTACAAACGAAGGTGTAAAAGTTGAAAAAATTGCTGGCAGAGAATTTTTAATTATTGAGCCAAAAGTTTTAACTCAATTAGCAGAAGAAGCTTTTCATGATTTGGAATTCTATTTAAGAGCTGAACATTTAGAAGAGTGGGCTAAAATCGTAGATGACAAAACAGCTTCTGACAATGAAAGATTTGTTTGCAAAAGCCTTCTAAAAAACGCAATAATAGCTTCACAAGGCAAATTGCCACTTTGTCAGGATACAGGAACAGCAACAGTTTTTGCTTGGCGTGGAGAGCAAATATTAACAGGTGGAGATGATGAAAAACTTTTGACAGATGGTATCGCAGCTGCTTGGAAAAACAATTGTTTCCGATACTCTCAAAATGCTCCAATCAGTATGTTTGAAGAAAAGAACACAGGCAACAATATGCCACCACAAATAGATATTTCTTTTGCCAAAGGAAATGAATACAAGTTTATGTTTATGGCTAAAGGTGGCGGTTCTGCAAATAAAACAGTTATGGTTCAAGCTTCAAAAGCTATTTTAAATGAAAAATCTCTTGAAGAATTTTTAAGAGAAAAAACAAAAGGTCTTGGTGTTGCAGCTTGTCCACCTTATACAATCGTTGTAGTCGTTGGTGGAACATCGCCAGAACTAAATTTAAAGACAATGAAACTTGCTACAACTGGATGGTATGATGATTTACCAACTAAAGGTGATGGTTTAGGCAATCCTTTCAGAGATTTAGAATGGGAAAAACGAGTAATGCAAATTGCAAAAGAAACTGGTTGGGGTGCTCAATTTGGTGGAAAATATATGGCAATCAACGCAAGAGTTATTCGTATGGCACGTCATGGTGGCTCTTGCCCAATATCTGTCGGAGTTTCATGCAGTGCTCATCGTAATTTAGCGGCAAAAATAAATAAAGACGGTGTGTTCCTTGAAGTTGTTGACAAGAATCCAATAAGATTTGCAGAAAAATGTATTAGCGATATTTCAGCGAATACTATCGATTTAACGAAACCAATGACTGAAATTCTAGAACAGTTAAGCAAACATAAAGCTGGCGATTTAGTTGTTTTAAATGGAAAACTAATCGTTGCTAGAGATATGGCTCATGCTAGAATTCATGATATGGTTGAAGCAGGTGAAGCACTACCTGATTATTTTAAGAATCATCCTGTTTATTATGCTGGTCCTGCAAAAACTCCAAATGGCTATGCAATAGGTAGTTTCGGGCCAACCACCGCTCAAAGAATGGATGGTTACATGGATTATTTCATGAGCCGTGGAGCTTCGATGGTAACTTTAGCTAAAGGCAACAGAGCTGATTCAGTTATTCAAGCTTGCAAAAAACATGGCGGTTTCTATTTAGGAACAATAGGCGGAGCTGCCGCATTGATTGCTGCTGAATATATTACAAAATCTGAAGTTATAGATTTTCCAGAATATGGAATGGAAGCAGTTCACAAAATAGAAGTTAAAGGACTTCCAGCTTTTATAATCTACGATAACAAAGGAAGAAGTCTTTATTGATAGTATAGAGAGCCTAGGGCTCTCGTGGAAATCTTTATAGCCAAGCATAGCTTGGAATGGTAGTGATAGGCGTATAGCCTTTTAACTAAGCTTTTGCCAAATTACTTTTTTCTTTGAAAAAAGGTAATTTGGCTTCTGTGCCTTTTAATATTCTTTGAATATTAGATTTGTGCTTATATGTAACAAAAAGAGCTACAACTGCAGCAAAACCTGTAATATAAGGGCAATATACGCCCAATACATTTCCATACCACAAAAAAAACGGTAATGAAATAGCAGCTAAAATAGAGCTTATTGAAACCATTCTAGTAATAAACAAAACCACTAGAAATACCGCCAAAGCATACAAAGCGTTATAGCCTGCAAAAGCTATAAAAACCCCTAATCCTGTAGCTACGCCTTTTCCCCCTTTAAACTTAACCCAAAAAGAGAGACTATGACCAATCATAGCAAAAGCAGCAGCTACAAAAACAACTTGAGGCGTATTCGCCCAAAGCTTAGCAGAAAGCAAAACAGGAACCATACCTTTAAGAACATCTATTGCTAATGTAGCCGCAAAAGCTTTTCCGCCAACGGTTCTATAAACATTTGTAGACCCCATATTCTTGCTACCATGCTCGAAAATATTTATTTTATAAAATATTTTGCAAATAAGCCAAGCAGTAGGTATAGAACCGAAAAAGTAACCGATTAGAGCAGCATATAACCATTCCATGTTCATTTATCTACTCGCAACAATCTTCACTGGCCAGCCTTCAAAGGTTTCTTCCTGCCTTATGTGGTTCAATAGATAGCGTTGATAAGAGAAATGTAAGCCTTTAGGTTCGTTACATCTAACTTTGAAAACTATTGGAGGTCCGTCATATTGTTCAATCTTGCTAATCTTAAGCTCTTTCCCTTTGTAAGCAGGAGGTGGTTGAATAGTTAGAGCATCATAGAGAATAGACTTTAAAATATCATCAGAAATACGTCTACGACCTACTTCTTGAACATAGTCTATTGTATCGAAAAGCTTGTTTACTCTTAAACCTGTTTTTGCTGAAATAGCAATCATGGGAGCAAATTCTAATAAAGGGAATTCTTCTCTTGTTTGTTTTTTTAACTCATCCCAGCGATGTTCATCAGGATTTGCAATATCCCATTTATTCCAAACAATAATGCAACCAGCACCGCTTTCTATAACTCTTCCAGCAATACGTTTGTCTTGATGAGTAATTCCTTCTCTAGAAGCATCTAAAACCAAAATTACCAAATCAGTTCGCTTTATTGTTCCAAGAGTTTTATAAGCGGAATAGGTTTCAACACTATCTTTTGTGGCATCTGGTCTGCGAAGCCCAGCAGTATCTATAAAGCTATAACGTTTGCCATTTCTATCAAGATGATAAAGAATAGTGTCTCTAGTTGTTCCTTCAACATTATCAACAATAGAGCGGTCCTGTCCTATAAGCATATTGAAAAGTGCTGATTTACCAACATTTGGCTTTCCAACTATGGCTATTCGTTCAAGACTTTTATCGTCTTCATCTTCTTCTTTTATGCATTTTGGGTCAGCATTTATAGGAAGTATTTCAACCAAGTCGTCAAGCATATCTGCAACACCATGAGAATGCATTGCCGATATAGGATAGAGTTTTTCAGCACCTAATTCGTAAAATTCAGAAAGAATCATATCTTCTGATTCGTTAGTGTTATCAAGCTTATTTACACAAACAAATAGAGGTCTGCCCGACCATTTTTTTCTCAAATAGTTATATATCTGTTTATCATCAGGAACAAGCCCAGCTTGCCCATCGCACACAAATATAACAGCATCTGCTTCTTGTAATGCAAAGTTTACCTGATTTTTTATAGAAGTCATCAAAGACTTGGTATTGTCTGGTTCAAGACCGCCTGTGTCTACCAAGTTAAATTTACGTCTATTCCAAGTTGCTTCTGCATAATTTCTATCACGTGTTACGCCTGGAGTCGGATCTACTATTGCATGACGATACCCAACTAGACGATTCATAAGAGAAGACTTACCAACGTTAGGTCTTCCTACTATTGCTATTACTGGAAGTGAATCCATGATTTGATCCTTATTATTTTCAAGATATATTAGATTTCAATTTTTTTTCTTCTATAAAAAAAGAGTAAATAGTTTATCATTAAAACCGTTCCTAGTCAAATATAGAAAAACAAGTCATTGTAAATAGTTAATTGACAAAGTAAATTCCGTTTAAACTGAAGTTAGTTTGGCAAAATCCTAAACGGAATTTAGTCTGGCAAAATCATTTT
>CAJOQX010000106.1 GCA_905236865.1 Candidatus Rifleibacteriota bacterium | reverse complement strand
TAAGAATTTGTTAAAAATTCAGTGTATGGAGTAATGTCCTCGCCCCCTTTCGTAAAGGGGGACTAAGGGGGATTTTAAAATAATTAGAATAAACTAATTATGGAGCAAAAACCTAGTTTTAGCACAGCCTCTGCGAGCCTCTGAAAGAGGCGTGGCAATCCATAAATTAATATTGATATCTTCTTTAACTATTATGTCAAAGTAATGTCTTTTTTATAAAGCAGAAAATCAATAATATTTATATGAGCAATTCCATTGCGGCTCATATCTAGCTTGTCTAATGACATAACATATTTGGGGGAACAATCTGAAATGGGCTTGAATGCTCCAAATTCACGTTCAATAGTGTTATTGGTTGAAAGCATATAAGAAACCTGGATAAAACACTTTTTCCCATTTTTTATTGCAATGAAATCTACTTCACTTTTATAAGTTTTTCCCGTATAAACACTGTAGCCTCTTGCTAAGAGTTCGTTAAATATTATATTTTCTAGGAAAAAAGTATCTTCGTAGTCTATTGTATTTGTATTGATTATACGCAATCCCATATCGGTTGCGTAAAATTTGTCATTTCCTGCTAATGCAGCCTTTCCTGAAATATTATATTTTTTTATTGGGTGAATGAGGAAAGCTTTTTCCATTCTATCAATGTAATTGTAAATTGTCTGTTTGCTGATGGTTTTATTTTTATTAGTTTTATAAAAATTGATAATTTTCTCTACGGAAAATTCTTTTCCTGCATTTGCGAGAATATATAAAGATAATTCTTTAAATAGCTTTAGATCAAATTTTGAAGATTTTTTCTTTATATCTCGTTTGATTACATTATCATATAAAGTATTTAAATATCGCTTAACGTCTTCTTCTCTATGAAAATCAAATCTTAATGGAAATCCGCCCCATTTTATATAATCAAAAATCAAATCATCGTTATAATCAATGTTATTTAATTCGAGATATTCTTTCATTTCAAAAAAAGAAAAGGGGAAAACTTCAAATTCTACTGTTCTGCCGGTAAGTAGGGTTGCAAGTTCGCCAGACAATAAAGTAGAATTACTTCCTGTAACAAATATAGAAAGGTTTTGAGTTGCTCTCAGGGAAGCTAAAGCTTTTTCAAATTCATTTACGTGTTGAACTTCATCAATAAAAATATAGTGTTTGTTTTTATCAAGAATACGAGATTTTATTTCTTTGTTTAAATCAGAAGCTGTTTCGATATATTCATAATCTAAATCTTCAAGATTGATAAAGATTATATGATCGCCACTTATTCCATTTTCTATTAATTCGTCTTTTATGGTTTCTAGTAAAATGGATTTTCCTGATCGTCTAATGCCTGTAATAACTTTTATTAGATCAACTTCATAAAAAGGTCGAATTTGTTGTAAATAAGTTTCACGTTTAAGTTTCATTATAATATTCCTATATTTTGAATTATAATAAAAAATTCTAAAAGAGTCAAAATAAGATTATTTTTATTTAGACTTTTATTTGATTTTTTTATAAAAATCTAAATTAAAAATGTTTGTTTAGTGATATCCAAGAGTTTCTTGGCGTTTTTTTGTAGCCAGCGTATGCTTCAGTCCGAAGCTAGTTTTTTAGATATGAGAGAGCAGAGCAAAAGAGAGTAGGGAAGTGTTTTAGCAATCGCTGGTTTCTGCTTTGAATACCAATTTTGAAACTGAGAGACATCTCCTAAAGGCTCTCCTAGAGGAGAGCTGTCACGTAGTGACTGAGAGGTGATGTAATCGGTAGTAAAACTACATTTATAGCGTAAGCATTGGTTTATATCATCTAAACAATAAAAACCACAACTACCAATTACAATAACTACTAAAAAATGTATTGCTTTGTCGCTTTGCTTCTCGCAATGACGAATCGTGAAACTAAGTTTTTCTATATTTTGTTACAGAAGTAATAACAATAGAAACAATGAATAGCAGTATGTTTATTAGCTAAACAATTCCCTCATCCCTCTTCCCTTATCTCTCATCTCTTAGCCAAGCTTTGCTTTTATCCATAACAATATTTGCTTTTTTCATTTTTCATTCTTCATTCTTCATTCTTTTAAAGTCCCCTAGAATG
>CAJOQX010000105.1 GCA_905236865.1 Candidatus Rifleibacteriota bacterium | reverse complement strand
TAATGCCAAAATGTTAAAAGCATGTCGTAAAACTGAATACCTCGAAAAAGTGCTTAACATCTAAAAAAAGTTTGCGTTTGCCCTGCATGTTCTCCCATCTTACAATTCTCAACATTTTTCCTATGCACGAAAAATTTAGCAAAGATTATTATGAGTAATAAAACTTTGATTGTGTATAAAAGTTAAAGTCTGCTATTAATGCTTTTCAAAAAATCCGTACACAATTTGCTTTTTATTTTTTTATATGATATTTTCCCCCCATCGATTTAAGGGAAGAAATGTGTAAATCATTCGCTGGTCCGCAACCGTATAGTCGGATTGCTTAAATCGAATATAGAACCTCGAGACAGGAAATAGGGAGAACAAATAAAATGAGTAATTTGGCAAACAGCCAAGTCGTTTCTTTTAGACAAGATTTTTTACAAGATGATTTAACAACTTTAGTTCCAAACCGTCCCACAACCAGTGAAATACGTGTTTCAGACAGACTTTTTGATAATAGTCAAAAGAAACTTGAAGGTTTGTCTGTAGTAAAAAAAGACGGAACTTACGAACCTTATAACATTGAAAAAGTGGTTATTGCTGTTAAAAAGTCTGCTGAACGTATGTTAGTAGAACTTTCAACCGAAGAATTAGACAGAATTTGCAATCTTGTTAACAAGCACGTTCTAGATTTGAATCAAAATAATGTTGAAATTGATAAAATGCACTTTATCGTTGAATCAGTGCTTGAACAAATCAATCCAACAGTTGCTAAGAGTTATAGAAATTACAGAAACTACAAGATAGATTTCGTTAAAATGCTCGATAAAGTCTATCAGAGAAGCCAAAAAATCATGTACATCGGCGACAAAGAAAACTCAAATGCCGATTCTGCTTTGGTTTCAACAAAACGCTCTTTGATTTTTAATGAATTAAACAAAGAATTATACAAAAAATTCTTTTTAACTGTTCCTGAACTTCAAGCCGCAAAAGAAGGCTATATCTATATTCACGATATGTCAGCAAGACGTGATACAACTAACTGCTGTTTATTCGATATGGCAAGTGTTTTAAAAGGCGGTTTTGAAATGGGAAACCTCTGGTATAACGAACCACAAAGTCTTGAAGTTGCTTTTGACGTAATTGGCGATGTTGTTATAGGTGCAGCTAGCCAGCAATATGGCGGCTTCACCGTTCCAGAAGTAGACAAAATTTTAGCTCCTTATGCTCAAAAGACTTTCGATAAAAAATTTAATAAATATCTTGAATTAGGTCTTTCCAAAGAAATTTCAGAAAAAGAAGCTTTAAAAGACGTAGAAAAAGACTTTCACGATGGCTTCCAAGGCTGGGAATACAAATTCAACTCAGTTGCATCAAGCAGGGGTGATTACCCGTTTATTACTATGACAATGGGGCTTGGTACTGGCAGATTTGAAAAAATGGCTTCTTTAGTTATGCTAGAAGTTCGCAAAAACGGTCAAGGCAAAAAAGACAATAAAAAGCCTGTTCTTTTCCCAAAAATCGTTTTCTTGTTCGACAAAGACTTGCATGGAAAAGGTTGTGAGCTAGAAGACTTGTTCCACGCTGGCGTTGAATGTTCTAAAAAGGCAATGTATCCTGATTGGCTCTCAATGACTGGCGAAGGTTACATTGCTAATATGTATAAGAAATACAAAAGAGTTATTTCGCCAATGGGTTGCAGAGCTTTCTTGTCACCATGGTTTGAAAGAGGCGGAATGAAGCCTGCTGACGATGATGATAAACCTGTATTTGTTGGTAGATTCAACATTGGAGCTATAAGTTTGCATTTGCCGATGATTCTTGCTAAGGCAAAAAAAGAAGGCAAAGATTTCTACGAAGTTCTTGATTATTATTTGGAAATGATTAGACAAATCCACATAAGAACTTATGCTTATCTTGGAGAAATGAGGGCTTCAATTAATCCTCTAGCATTCTGCGAAGGTGGTTTCTATGGTGGTCATTTACATTTCCATGATAAAATCAAACCTGTTTTAAAAGCTGCTACTGCTTCTTTTGGAATTACAGCTTTAAACGAACTTCAAGAACTTTATAACAGTAAATCTATTGCTGAAGATGGTAATTTTGCTTTGGAAGTAATGAAGTATATCAACAAAAAGATTGCTGAATTTAAGGAAAAAGACGGTCATCTGTATGCTATTTATGGAACTCCTGCTGAAAGCCTTTGCGGTTTACAGATTGAACAATTCAGAAAACTATACGGTATTATTGACAAAGTGTCAGATAGAGGCTATGTTTCAAATAGTTTTCACTGTCATGTTACTGAAAAAATC
>CAJOQX010000104.1 GCA_905236865.1 Candidatus Rifleibacteriota bacterium | reverse complement strand
TGCAACTGTTCCACCACCCTGTTTGGTAATTGTTATTGCATTTTCAATATTAGTTTTATTCGTAGTTGTAAAAAATTCATCATAAGTCTGACTAGGTGTCACTGTAAACGATGGAGTTAAAACGTAATAATCACTATTGTTGTATTTATTTGAATTTGAAGAATCAGCTATGTTAAATTGAATGTTGCTAACGGTTGTAAAATTAGCTTTTAAAGTATCAGCGTCAATATCACCACCATCTATTGTTACAGCATCTAAAGTGATTGTATACGTTGTTCCTGCTGATAAATTACAAGTAAATACTATATTATTACCATCCCAAGCTTTATGAGCTACAGAGTCAAGAACTTCATTTCCACCACTCTTAAATTTTATTGCTTTGAGAACTGTAGGTTTGTCGGTGTCACTAATAGTAATAGCTGGAATTATAGTAAATGTTGGATTTAGTTGATAGAGTTCACCAGAATATTTGTTATTTGCACCTTCTGCTATATCAAAAGAAACAGCATCACGAGTCGTAAAAGTTAGTAAAGTTGATGCTGTTGTTTTATTTGTGTTTATATCATCAGGATTAATAGCATCCATTGAAACAGTATAACTAGTATGTGGGATTAAATTACTGCTAAAAGCTATCATTAAAACTCCATTTTCAACAGTCTTACTAATATTATTAACATCACCACTTTGACCTGTAACATTAACATGAACTTTTGTAGTTATATCTGTATCAGTAAAAAACTTTGAATATACAGGATTTGCTGTTAGAGTAAAGGTTGGTCTTAACTTATAACTGCTACTAGAATAAATATTTGTATTAGGATTACCAAAAGTAAACTCAATGTCTTGCACTGTTGTAAAATTATGAGTTCCAAAAGAAGTATTATTGACACTCAATTCAGGGATTGTTGAAACTACTCCCATAGTTAGGCTATGAGGAAGATTTGAACCTAGTTTAGTAGGACAAGTAACCAAAATATTATTACCGCTTACAGCAACATTACCTACATCAGTTGTATTTTGTTTAAATTGTATAGCTTCAGCAATTGTATTTAAATCAGCTGTCAAAAGTGTTTGACTTGGTGTCACTGTAAAACTTGGCTTTAACTGATAGCGATTTGCAGATGCATCATAAACATTATTACTGCCAGTATCTGCAACTGTAAAGGTTATAGCTGGCATTGTATGGAAGTTTAAAGGGAAATTAGATTTTGCAGTGTTTATACCAGTTATATTCAAATCTTCCATAGTAATACTATAATCAGAATTTGGTTCTAAAGCCAAAGAATCAATAGTCAAAACATTTCCTGCCCAACTAGTAGAAAAAGCAACATCGCCTGTTTCACCAGATTTTTTAATATGAATTTTGCTTTCAATTTGAGCCTTATTAGCAGTAGTCAAAAAGTCTTCGCCATAATCAGGCGTAACTGTTAATGTAAAAGTAGGATTTAATCTATAATAAGAGTTAGCATTACTATTATATATATTGGTATTTGGTGAATTTAGAGCTAATGTTATTGTTGAAACAGTATTGAATGAAGCTTTGTTAAATGCTCCAAAATCAAAACCTTTAGTATCGAAAGCAGCCATAGTTAAAGCATAAGTTTCACCAGAAGTTAGATTTCCATTGCAACTTATAGACAAATTCTTATTATCAATCCAATTAGGAGTTATACTAGCAGAATGATTTGAAGAATCTTTTAAAGCAATGTGAGTAGAAATCAGATTCTTTTCTGATGTTGTCAAATCAATATTTGTTCTCAAATTAAAACTTGGGTTAAGTTTGTACAAATCTCCTGTATATTTATTATTTGCATCTACGGTATTATCTGTAAGTATAATTTGAGGTATTGTTTCAAAGTTTAGAGCATCAAAAGAGTCTACTTTTATACCAGTTAATCCTGTTACAGGCCCCATTGTTATAGAATAAGACTTACCGTAAAGAAGATTGTTGTTTATGTTTACTTTAAAAACAGAACCATCCCAAGTTTTAGCAACACCATTAGTAAAATATCCGCCATCAGTAATGTTATTGATTTTTATTTGATTTGCTATTGCTGTCTTTTCGGCATTTGTAAAATTACAATAAGCAGGGCTTGGAGTAAATGTATAAGTTGCTACCAAAGAATATTTTCCATCATAATAAGCCGTTGCAGGGGTCCTAGCTATTGAAGCAAATCTAAAACTATCAATAGTAGTAAAGTTAGCTGTTTTTTCTATAATTGAAAGTTTTGTTATCCCTGTAGCAGCACCAACAGAAAGCGTATAATTAGTATCTGTATTAAGATTTTCAGCACAACTTACATTAAATTTATTGTTTGCATCATCTCTTGATGGACTAAATCCTGTAGTGCTACCTCCGCTAAGAGCTATTGTAGGCAATATTGCTGTTCTTTCACTATCTTTTAATACAATACTTGGAGTAATTGTAAATGTAGCAACTAGTCTAGTATATTGAGTAGAATTATATAAATTAGTAGTTGGAGAATCTATCGTAAATGTAATTGGTGACAATGTTGTAAAAGTCTGAGCAACAAATGGAACTATAGCTTTACCTGGAATATCAATATCATTCATATATATTTTATAAGTTTTGTTAGAATCTAGTGGTGACGTGCTTGTAAATCTTATATTGTGGTCATCAACCCAAGCCTTAGTAAATTTTGTTCCATCACTAATTATATTATGTTCTGAATCTTCAATATGAACATTAGCAATAAGAAGGTCTTTTTCTTCAATTGTTGCATCAAACGCTTTTCTTACAGTAAAACTAGGTTCTAGGTGATATAAATCGTAATAGTATTTATTATCAGCAATTAAAGGACAAGTAATTTGATAGCTTTCTATTGTTGTAAAATCGAAATTATTGAAATTCTTATTAAAAACTAAGCCATTATTATTATTATTGATATAATCCAAATCTAAGGAAAAAGTATAGGTAGCGTTAGCATCAAGATTATTTAAAAAGCTAATAGTCATAACATTGTTATTCCATACTTTTGAAACAATATCTTCACCCAATTCAGCACCTGTATCTTTTAATTTAATTTTAACAGCATTACTAGCTATATTTTTTTCGTTTATTCCAAAACCAGTATAAACAGGAGCTACACTAATATCAAAAGTAGGTTGCAGACAATAACGACTAGTATTGTTTTTATTTGAATCAGGGTTGTTTAGACTAATAACCATTGGTTCAATAGTTTTAAATTCAGTATTTGCCATACTGGTAATTGTAATTTCAGGAATATTAAGATTTTCCATAGAAATCAAATATTCTGTATTTGTATTTAAATTTTGAGTGAAAGTACAAACAAGGCTATTGCCTGACCAATCCATGACATATAAATTGCTGTCAATTGCTTCACCAGTAGCTTTATATGTAATTTTAACAGAATCTTTTATACTTTTTTTATGTGTATTAGTAAAATTGGAATAACTTGGAGTTATACTAAAGACTGGTTTAAGCTGATATAAAGAATTAACTGTATCGTAAATTGAATCTGTAGAATCTGTCACTGCAAAAGTTACAACAGGCATCGTCTTAAAAGCTAAATTGTTGAATTTTGTAACAGCAACTCCATCAAGAGTTACATCTTTCATTGAAATAGTATAATTTTTATTTTCTTCAAGATTCTGATTAAAAGAGCAAAGTAGATCATCACCAACCCAATTCTTTTTAAACAAATCGCTATCTAATTCTGTATTTCCTTTTAAAACTCTAATAGCATTAGCAATAGCTGTTTTTTCAGAATTGCTAAAGTTTTTATATGAAGGAGTAACAGTAAAAGTAGGTTTTAGCTGATAAAGATTGTTTGTAGTATCAAAAACATTTGTATTTGGGCTTGGTTCTGATAAAGCGATATTGTATTTTCCAACTGTTGTGAAATTTAAATCTGCAAATTTGTTTAAAGGAACATTTTCAATATTGAAACTAGCCATAGTAAGTTTATAACTGGCGTTTGAATCAAGATTCTGAGTAAAACTACAAACAAGATTGTTGTCAAACCAAGCTTTGCTAAATATATTTGAACTCAATTCTGTATTCCCTTTTAATACTCTTACCGAACTAGCTATTGCTGCTTTTGTTTCATCACTTAAATTAGTAAAAGTTGGCGTTATAGTAAAAATTGGTTTTAGTTGGTAGCGATTGTCTGCAAAAATATTTGTGTTCGGATTAGTTAGATTAAAAGTTATTGTTCCTATTGTTTTAAATGCCAAAGGCTCAAAACCTGCTATACTAAGCCCTTCAAAGCTGTTTACGTCTGAAACAGAGAGAGTATAGCTTTGAGAAGCTGTTAAAGCTTTGTTAAAAGAAAGAACAAGTTTGTTATTTTCCCAAACTTTATTAACGGTGCTACTAGCAACATTTAAAACAGTAACAGCAGAAGCAATTATAGCTTTCTCAATATTTCCTGTTTTAAAACCTGGACTTATGTAAAAAGTAGGTTTGAGCTTATAAAGACTATTATCGGTATCAAAAACATTGCCTTCTTTTTCCGAAAGTGCAATAACAAACTGTTCAATAGTTTTAAACTGCAAAGCACTGAAAGTAGCAATTAAAATTTCCGTAAAATTTGGGTCTTGCATTAAAAGAGTATAAGTAGCATTAGCATTAAGATTTTTAATCGGTTTTAGATTCAAAGATCCGCTAGCATCCCAATTTTTGCTTAAAATATTACTTCCAACCTCTTTATTATTCATAGTAAGCAAAAGTTTTACTGAGCTAGCTATAGCATCTTTGTATTCTGTATCAAACTTTTTGTAACTTGGAGTGATTTTAAAACTTGGTTTTAAATGGTAAAGTTTATCTTCATAAATATTTGTAGTAGAAGCAACTAATGCAAAAGTTACTGTTCCTATAGTATTAAAAGTAAAGGGGGAAAAAGGAGTAACAACCGTGCTTGCTATATCTTCAATATCGTCCATTGCGATAGTATAAGATTTTGAAGCAACTAATTTGTTTTTAAAAGCTAAAGAAAGAGAATTTTCTTCATCGTTCCAAGCCATCAACAAATCGTCACTAGCTATATTTGTAACATTTAAAGCTTCTTCGAATCTAGTTTTATATTCTTCTTTAAAAGCCCCTTCTGGTGTTAAAACAAAACTTGGTTTGAGTTGGTAAAGATCTTTTTCGGAATCGAAAACATTGTTTGTAGCAGTTGCAAGCCTCATAACAATTTGGTCTAACGGATTTTCAAAAGTATCGAAAACTAGATATTGATAGAAAATAAAAGGAAGGCTTTCATATTTGTCTTTGCTGAAAAATTCTATAAGAATATTTGATGGAAAATCGTTTGCATTCAAGCCCTTTATATTCAAAATCATATTAGCATCAGACTGACTGCTCATTAGAGAATCAAAATCTGTAATGTCTACATCAAAAGAATGAGCATATTTGTTGCCTGTAACAGCCTTGTCATCAGTTGTTTTTTGATTACTTGCCTTGTAAGTCTTGTTATTTGCCTTAATTGTTACAGGGATTTCACTTTCGGTTCTGTAAGTAATTCTTGCCGTCAAATCAGTATTTTTGAGTCGGTCAAGATTAATACCTTTAAAAGTCAGTTCTAATTTTAAGTCTTCATCATAAATATTAGTTTTGGTAATAATAGTAGCTGTAGGTGTAGCTAAAGCATAATCTATAAAAGATTTATCTACGTTATCCTTATCTTCTCTATCAATAATGAAAAGACCTAACTGTATACCTGCCCTATACAATTCAAAAGTTACACTCTTAGGAGTTGTATCGTCATTGGCTCTTATAGAAACAAAATTTGCTATTGTTTGAGCAGTATCAATCACTCGACTAAATCTCCAAATATCGTTTTCATTCTCTCTAATACCTATATAACAAGTACCTTTTTCTTTGAACTTGTTAGGAATTATTACTGTAAAAGGCTTTTCCAAAGAACAAACAGGTATTTCAGAAATTAGATGAGTGACTGGATCTTCAACATTTAAATGAGCTTTTATGCTATATATATATGAATCTGAAGGAGAATCAAACAGTCTGTAACTTGATTCATAAGTCTTTTCTTCAATTACTGTAACTATAACCCCTGGCTGAACCGAGTTTTCTTCTTTTAATTCAAAAGTAACCCCAGATGAAGGGAAAGTTATTTTTGGAAACTTGCCTTTACTATTAACAGTTGCTTCTTTCGGAGTGATTTCTACACTATTAACATTTGCCATATATGGCTGATGACTGCCAGAACGACAGCCCCAGAATATGAAAGATATAAGTATAGCTATTAATAAAACTATAAGTAATTTTTTCTTCATGCACTACCCTAACTATATACATCAACAAATGCTAATTATCCTTATCTTAATGATAGCATTTTAAAACGTAGTTTGTCTAATGATATTTGTCCATTATTATTGACAAACACAAAGTTTATAGCTTATGATTTTTATATTAATTAATAATAGGTAAGACGTATGTTACT
>CAJOQX010000103.1 GCA_905236865.1 Candidatus Rifleibacteriota bacterium | reverse complement strand
ATAACCATATTAATGCTTTTTTTATTTATTTTGAAACAACGATTGGATAGCATATAGAAAACTATAGCTAGAAAAGCTGGTAACTCATCAAGATATGAGAAAAAAAAGAGTTTTTTTTCTAACAGTTGCTGAAACATCAGCAAAAGTATATAAACTATCAAAAAAAGCTCTTTCTCTTTAATTATGCATTTTATACCGCTCAATGCTATCTGTCTCCATCATAACAAACCGAATATAATCTTCTATTTCTTGTGCCATAATTTGTTCATTGCATCGTTCAGCCAGAACTTTGCGAGCATTGTAACCAATACGGCGAACATCATCTGGATGTTTAAGAGCATATTCCATCTTATTTTTCAAATCCTCGACATCATTTGGACGGTAAAGCAAAGCTGTTTTACCATCTTCTACATAGCCTTCAAGACTTGGAACATCTGCTGCAATAACACATTTCTCCATAGCCATCTGTTGTAGCAGAGTCATCTGACCATAAGAATAACGCATTACTTCCAGTGGAAGAACACAAAAACAAGCTGATTCTATCATTAATTTTAGCTTGTCAATAGAAACAACAGGGAATTGCTCAACTCCTGGTATTGCTTTATATTCATCTGACAGATGACCAACAATCTTAAGTTTTTTATCTGTAACTAGCTTTGAATAGGCTTTTACTAAAGTATCCCAATCTCGTCTGACATAGCCTATGCAAAGAATATCACCTTCCTTCTCCTCATTTTGACTTGAAACAAATTCCTCTATATTAGTTCCATAAAAAATAAAACGGCTTCGTTTTAAAATCCAGGGATAATACTTCTCATAGTATTCTCTCTGACATTTTGTATGATAGATTACAGCGTCTATTGACTTGCTGGCACGCTGAAGAATACGCATTAAAAAACCAGATTCTGCTGCCGAATTGAAACAGCCTATATCAAATACAAGATGTTTAGGCTTTTTGATGTGAAATAGGGTTCTAAATGCTGCCAGCACTATTCCAGAAGTCATACCATGAGAGATTACCAAATCATACTTATGCATTTTTAAAATAGCTTTAATACCTTGAATAATATGAACGTGAAAAACTTTTCTCTCTATGTAATCTAATAGACCCGACCCTTTTACGTCAATAATATCGACCTCGGGCTTTTCTCTAAAATGCTTAAAAAACCAATAATCACCATTTTTCAAATAGTAATCCGGCGACTGCCTATTATCAGGTATCGCATCAACACGAGGTACATTCCAGTTTACAAGCATTAAAATCTTCAAAGTAATATTACCAATCTAACTAATGTTCTTCGATTATCTCGCAGGTGGAGAGTCTGTCGAGCTGTTCTTTTGTGACTTTGCCATCTCTATAATCACGACAAATTTTGTTTTCATACATAGAATAGGGCTTTTTTGATATAAGCCTTTTCAAAAAGTGTTTCAGAACCCACAAGGCTGGAATCCAAATATAATTATGCATTGCAGGAGATACAGAACCAATCATCCAGCACTGTCGATTACAGCAACGAACCTTTTTCCGAATTTCATTTGCTTCTTTGCTTTCCCACAACTCATCCCAGTTTTGTCTGTTAAGATTGCCCATAATTTCCTTGTCTTTAGTACCGTTACATGGCATTACATCACCGTAAGGATCAATAAAAAATGTATCAAAAGACATATCACAAGGAAGAAGTCTTGGCTGACCATATATATAATTAATCAGACCGTGATTAAAATAGGCTCTAAACCATTTCTTTGGCGAACTGCTTTTTAACATTTTGTTTATTAATAGCTCTAAATTTTCAGCGACCATCTGTCTGTCAGAGATAATATTTCTTTTTTCCACGAAATAAAAGCTGTTATGTAGACTTGCTGTAGCAAACTCCATTCCCATTTTATTGGAAATATCATAAAGAGGAACAAGTTCATGAGCATTTTGGTCTTGTATAGTCATTCCGAAGCCAATATCACGAAGCCCCATTTTCCTAAGCTTCATAAGTGTATCGTAACCACGCTTGTAACCATCTGGAAGACCTCGAATCTTGTTGTTTGTTTCCTCTAGACCTTCAATAGAAATACGAATACCTATCTGAGGAAACTCTTTTGCTAGTGAAATAATACGATCTGTAAAAAAGCCATTAGTAGAAATAACTATTCTATCTGATTTTTTATAGAGTTCTCTGATAATATCTGGAAGATCCTCTCGAATGAATGGTTCACCACCAGTAACATTAGTAAAATACATATTCGGTAGCTTTCGTATTGTTTCAATAGTCAACTCTTCTTCAGGCTTAGAGGGGAACAAATACCTATTACACATATTGCATTTTGCATTACATCGGTAAGTAACAATAACCGTGCCGTTTAATTTTTTCTCATTTTTTTTCATATTAAATCACTTGGTTGATATATTTTCATAAGCTTTTCACAATAGCTTTCTATATCGTCAAATTCAGTATTCAAGCAATTGGTTCTGTATTTTTGACATCTTTCATTATCAGACCAAAGCCTTTTTATCCTATCAATTAGTTCATCCTTATTTCCTTGAGTAAATAATTCACCAGTTTCTCCATCTCGTATCAGTTCAGGAATACCACCTGTATTAGCTCCAATCACTGGAGTTCCTAATGATATGCTTTCCATTACAGAAAGCGGACAATTATCATAGCATTCAGAGGGGCAGAGAGTAAACCGTGAATTTACTATCAAGTTTTCTAGTTTTTCTTGAGTTTGAAAACCTAGGTTTTTAATATTGGGTAAATTGGGTATTGTAGATTCCAAAGAACCTCCGCCAGCAAGCACAAACGGAATATTAGGTAGTTGTTTACAGACCTCCATAAGAGAAGCAAAACCTTTTTCAATAGAGTAACGTCCAAAGTATAATACATATCCACCGCTACCCTTATCTTTTTTTGATACTTTATTCACAAAATTACGAAGTGTCAGAGTTTTATTGCAAAACAATGGGTTTGTATCAAGCCTTTTCTTCATAAAATCTGAACAACAAATCAGTGCATCTAAATATCGGTAAACCTTTTTTTGTTTCCAATAGTAGGCTTCTGTTGCTCCGAGCAAACTTCTTGCCAAACTTCCATGTATACATCTTCCCTTAATACAATTTATAAAATGTCCACCTAAACAGAGTTCACAATTTTCTTTTGTAAGAGGATTTTTCATCAAATGATTAGGACAAACAAGACTGAAATCGTGAGCAGTATAAATAATACGACAAGACCGACCTTCAGCCTTTCTCCATTTTTCAATCATCAAGATGATAGAGGGTGTCAACTGGTAGTTGAAGTTGTTGAGATGAACAACATCGGGTTGAAAGTCATCTAACAGGATTCGGATTTTTCTAGCAGCTTCATGGCTGTAAATAATCTTGAATGGATAGCTAATCTGCGAAAGTATGCTACTGTTATGGAAATCCATTGTTTCAGTATAAACACCCACCCTATTCCCGACACATCTATCAGGATGCTCCATACCAAAATACTGAACCTGGTGACCTTTTGATGCTAAATACTCACCAAGTTTAAGCATATATGTCTCCGACCCACCGTTGGGATAGAGAAATTTATTTACCATCAGTATTTTCATTTGTTTCTTCTCATTTTT
>CAJOQX010000102.1 GCA_905236865.1 Candidatus Rifleibacteriota bacterium | reverse complement strand
TGTCCAACCTCGCACTATAGAAGTTAAGTTCTCTTAATAACTCCTAAAGATACTAAGCCTGATACTTTAGAAAGTATCAGGCTTTTTTTGTTTTTAGTCTATGATTTAGAGAAAAAGCATAACTATAATAATTATAGTTTAATGAGTTATGATTATGTAATTTTTTTTAATTTACAGTATTTGTGATTGCATTATTGTTGTATTTAATTATTTTTTAGAATAAAGTTTTTTAATTCTAGGTTGTTTGGGGTTTATTATATGTTTTGTGGAAAATGTGGAAATAATATTAATTTACCTAATGATTATACAGAATATACTATTGTATGCTCAAAGTGTGGTAATGTTGTGAAAGTGATACAAAAACATATTGTTCCAAAGGAACAAACTTCAAGTATAACTGAAAATAAATCTAAAAAAATAAGCAAAAATGAAAGTGAGAAAAACTTAGTCACAATAAATAACAAAGATTTATTAAAAGAAAAGATTAAAACAAAGATAATAAACAAAGACAAAATTAATACAGTTATAGTAAGCAATGAAAATCATTTCAAGGAACAAAATTCAAGCAAAAAAACAAGCTCAATTGAAGCAAAAATAATCACTGCTGGCAAATTACAACAAGGTACCAGATGTAGTATTTGTAAAGAAATAATCAATATTGGAGATAAACTATATATATGTAATTTCTGCAAATCTACAAATCATGAAGATTGTTGGGTTAAAAATGGAGGATGCCCTGTTGCGGAATGTGCAAGTAAGCTCTCTCTTGAAGAAAGGGCAGAGAAGACGCAAACAAAAATACCCCACCCAACAATTAACAATCAAGATGAAATGATTACTTGTAAATGGTGCAAAGAACCTATGAAAAAAGGTGCTGTATATTGTCCAAGCTGTGGAGAATCGCAGTCTAAGAGTTCTTTAGACGAAGACGACAACTCTTATTATAAATATGACGATTCACCACCTCTTGAAAAATGGGAATACTTTGTTCTTTTTGCTACTCCGTTACTTGGTTTTAAAATGCCAAATTTATTTATGTTTGGGATTTTTATGTTATTAATGCCTCTTTTTGGTGTATTTCATATTAAAACAGGTGATTTTTTAAAAGGGAAAAAAATTTTAAAGATTTCATTGATTTATGAAGGATTTTTACTAATTCTAATCTTATCATCTATATTAAAATAATAAAAGAATAAGCTCGCATTTACTCTAGTCGTAGTAATAAATTATGTGAAATGGTGAAAGAATTTTGATATACTCATAAAAGATTTGTTTGAAGAGATAAAGGGAAATAGATAATGTTTTATTCGATTATTCAAAATAAAAGAAATGATTGGTATAATTCAGAAGAGTGCACAATAAAAGAATTAATAAATTATATAGAAAAAACAAATGAATTAAGAGATGCACAAATCGATGCTATCAAAACTTATTTATTTTTGAAAATAAAACATCAAAACAAACCATTATGGAAATTATTTTTTGAAGGTGCTTTCAATACATTAAATATTGAAGAATTAGAAATAAAACAGCAATTAAGAAAGTATTTCGTTGAAAATCCTTGTGCGTTATCCCTTTATCAATATGCTGTAACAAAAAATGATAAAGGTGAACAAGTATCAAAAAAACTCGAAAAAGAAATAAAAGATAATTACGATAAAATTGATTACAAGCAAGTTTTTAAAAAGATTTTTTACAATGTAGATTATACAGATTATTTATTTAGTTTGCCAATGGGAGCAGGAAAAACTTTCTTAATGGCTTGTTTTATATATTTAGATTTGTATTTTGCATTGAACGAACCGAACAATAAAGCTTTTGCCCACAATTTTATAATATTTGCTCCATCGGGGTTAAAAAGCTCGGTTATACCAAGTTTAAAAACTATACAAAAATTCAATCCAACTTGGGTTATTCCTGAACCTTCCGCAACAGAAATAAAAAGAATGATTAAGTTTGAAGTTTTAGATCAACCCAAAACAGGTAATAAAAGCAATAAAACCAAAAATCCAAATGTTCAAAAAATAAATATTCATCAGCCTTTATCAGAATTATTCGGTTTAATTGCCCTAACAAATGCAGAGAAAGTTATTCTTGACCGTATAGAAAAAGAAGAAAAACAAATGCTTTTGCTTCCTGAAGATGAGCAGGCAAAATGTCGTGCAGCAAATGAATTAAGAAACTTAATAGGCAAAATTCCAAGTTTATCTATATTTATTGATGAAGTTCATCATGCTGTTAGTGATGAAATAAAATTGAGAAGCGTAGTAAATACCTGGACTAAAAATGAAACAGTCAATTCTGTTATTGGTTTTTCAGGAACACCTTATCTTGAAAGATCTGAAAAAATAGAAATAACAGATAGCTTAAAAACTGAAAATAAAGAAATATCTAATATTGTTTATTACTATCCGTTAATTAATGGTATTGGTAATTTTCTAAAAAAACCTACAGTAAAAGTATCTGATAGCAGGAACCGCTTAGAAATTGTAGAAAATGGGGTAAGAGAATTTCTAGATAAGTATAAAGATAAAAAATATGCTGATAATACTATTGCTAAATTAGGTATTTATTGTGGCACAATTGAAAATCTAGAAGAAGTTATTTATCCTAAAATTTGTGAGATTCTTAATGACTATAGTCTTAATGCAGACGAAGTTGTATTGAAATTCCACAAAGGGAACAAAAAATATCCTGAACCACAAAATGCACAATTAGAGTTTGATAGTCTTGATAAACCAATATCCCAAAAGAAAATAATTTTATTAGTTCAAATCGGGAAAGAGGGTTGGGATTGTAAGAGTTTAACAGGCGTAATTTTATCTCAAGAGGGTGATTGCCCTGTAAATATGGTATTGCAGACTTCTTGCAGATGTTTAAGACAAGTAGATAAAAACCAAACAGAATCAGCTTTAATATATCTAAACGAAGGTAATGCCGATAAATTGAACCTGCAATTACAAAAACAGCATCATATCGACATTAAAGAGTTTGAACAAGGAACTCAAAAAGCAAGTGTTTCTATAAATAGATATAACAGAATGTCTAAGATAAATTTACCACCTATAGAATATTATCAATTATCCGTTCAATATGAAACCCTAGTTGTTGAAAAAGCGAATACTTCAGAATCAATTAAAAAATCAACAGAAAAACAAAAATATAACGGAACAATTACAACGCAAGATTTTTACGGAAATGTTATTGAAATCGATACTGCAAAGGAAATGGGAAGACAGATTGCTAATTTCAATTTGTGGCTACATAGAATTTCAAAAGGGAGTTTTAATAACATTAGCTTAAAAGACCTATATGAATATGAGAAAGAATTAAAGAAAGTTTTTGATGAAATCACCTATACAAAAGATGAAATAAAATACTTTAGTTCTAAATACAATATTACTCAAATTGAAGCAAATATAAGAAAAGCATTTTTTGACAAAAGAAGTTTTAATATAAAAGAAGAAACAATAAAAGATAACGCCAATCTGTTAATTGTTGAGAAACTCACTTCCCCGATAGAAACTTCTAATACAAAAGCATTCATACCAAACCAAGATAAAGTCGAATCGATAATCAAAGAAGATGAAGGAAAACTTATTTTATCAGATGAAATGCAACAAACAGTTAAAACTTTGCGTGCAAACGGTTTTGAACAACAAGCAACTGAAATTGAAAATAAATTTAAATCAAATCCAGAAAAAGACAGAACCTATCATTACCTACCATATAAAACTGATAGCTCTTTTGAAAGAAAATTTTTTGATAAGATTTTGAATCTAAACTCTTTTAAAGAAAATGATTTAGAAATTTATTACAATGGTGATGAAGTTCTAACCGAGTTTAAAATAAAAACATACAAAGGCTCTAGTAATAATTGGAAATATATGGGGATTTATACTCCTGATTTTTTAGTTATTA
>CAJOQX010000101.1 GCA_905236865.1 Candidatus Rifleibacteriota bacterium | reverse complement strand
TCGACTATTTTATCAATGTAAAAGATACGATTTAAAAGGGAAAAAGCATTTGGAAATAAACAGCAAATACTATGCTTCAGATATAGGGCTTAGACATTCCCAAATAGGATTTTCTGCCAAAGATTTTTCGAATATATTAGAAAATATTGTTTATTTAGAGCTTAAGCGCAGGTTTGATTCTGTTTATACTGGTGAAATAAACAATCTAGAAATAGATTTCATAGCTATAAAGAATACTGAACCTGTCTATTTTCAAGTATGTAAAAACCTAGATAATGATTTAACCTTGCAAAGAGAAATAAAATCACTGCTTGCGGTTAAAGATAATTACCCCAAATACATAATAACCTACGATAAATATCCACATTCAAATATTTCAGGAATTAAAGTTATAAATATCTTTGATTTTTTATAAAATAATAAATATAAAAAACTTCAGTGCTGCGACTAATCCGATAAAAGCTACAATTAAGGAATAATACCTTTCCTTCTTTTTATTTTCTATTTCTTTAAACTGGTTTCTTACTGACTCATCCACCTTATTATTTGTATAGCCTTCAACAGGATGACCGTCTGTATAATACTTAGACTTGGGATTACAACTGCCATGCTCTATACAGAATAATTCAGAATCTTTAATTTCTAAAGAACAATATCTTGTTAGATAAACTTGTTCCTTTAAGTATTTATTATTTAAAAGTAATTCTTTCTGATACTTTTCGATTTCGCTATCATTACAGTTTTCTGGGAACAAATTATCTTGGTTGTCACTGTTATACTTCTCAATTGCATATACTAATATTTCTTGCCCCCTATAACAGGATTTTAAAAGTTTATTCGAATTGTTGTGAAAAGAACTTGGCATCGCCATAGCAAAAAGAATTCCACTCATAACAATAAGTATAATAAAATTATATATATATTCTTTTCTTTTCTCTTTTTTATGGCGTCCAAAAATAATAGCATAAATAAATAATAAAAAATAACATAGTATCAGAAATAAACCAAAAGTCATAAAAACCTCTTTTATAAATTATACCTTAAAGAGGTGTTTCTTTATATCTTTTTATTTGTTTGTAGCCTACCCATTGTCATAAACGTAATTCTTTCAGGGCTAAAGTCCATACGAATTACTTTTTATGACAAGTGTGTAGGCAATTAGAACAATCTTATTTGGACTTAAAAATTAGTTTTAGTGCAGTCTCATGCAGGACGAGTCTATAATATCATCTATTCCTAGGGTGTCTAACGACAGCCTAGGTTATTAAAGTAGCGTCGTTTACGGACGCTTTAGGAGAGTATGGTAGATGATCCGATGGTGTCTGCGACACCCTCGGTTAATAATGTAGTGACCTTTTGGTCACTTTTTTATGTCCTGAAAGGACATTACTTTATTAACCGTGGGCAACAAAGTTGCCCACGGAGTTGCCCCCTCAAAAAACTTGTCCGTCAGGACAATACTTAATTAATCTAGGGCGACGTTAGTCGCCCTAGGAGTAAAATCTCTAAAACTAAAGCGCCCAGTTTGGGGGCGCTACATCATAGCTGAGGTAACTTCTTAAAAATCTGCCCCCAAAGCGTAGCTGTTGGGGCTGCCGCCAAGGATGGCGGCGTGCAAGCGAACCACAGGATGTGAGCGAGTCGATGAGGAATTAAAGGGGTGGTGACCGAACTAGTAGTAAAACTTTTTTTGTAGTTAGTTTTTTGTTTTTGTTGTTTTTATTGTTTAATCTAAAGCTAATATGCTAATGAATATCTGTAATAATCGCTACATTGAAAGCTATCAAATAACAATAACTACAACAACTACCAATTACAATAACTACGCCAAGCGTAGCTTGGCATAATAATACGCTATCGCTAAAAATGTTTACTTTGGTTCGGCCACCCCTCAGACGAGCATTCGCTCGCCAGCTCCCCTCAAGTGGAGCCTTTAGCTCCTTACACCTTTCAATTTTCAACTTTCATCTTTCAGTTTTCATCTAATTCATTGCCCATTCGGTATTTGATGTCGTAGTTGATGATGTAGTCCAACTCTTCTTCTGTGAAGCCGTAGTGCTTGGCTAGGACTTTGTCGATTTCGTCAATGATGGGTTTGGATTTTGAAACTTTAAAAGTTCTTTCTTCTTGTTTACCTGTTGTTTTATGCAAAGTAGTTTTACTTATAGAATTATTAAATAAATCATCTGTAAATTGTTTTCCCAAGGATACTAATGAATCTAATTGTTTACATTTAAAATAATTGAAAGGAAAATTAAAAATCATATAGTCTTTACAATTATACATATCAAAATGTAAAGTAAAATACCACCACCAAAGATTGGAACTTAATACACTTATTAAAGCATAAACATTATACCGATTTTGAAAATATTTACTCTTGTTGCTTGTACTGTCTGAACCAAAAGATCTATCCGAAAAGACTTTAAAATATCTTCCTCCAGCCGTTCTAAAAAAAATCTTTTGTTTTGTTGTTATATCTTTATTGGCTAAATAATTAGCCAAAATGGTTCTTTCTTTTTTTATAGTTTCAATAATCTTGTTTTCTTTAAAATTAGTCAATTTAGGTATAGAAAAATCAAAAAGAAAACTATTATTTTCTATAGCGTTAAAACAAATATTGTTAAACAAATAATATCTAGATTTAGGAGTCCACCTCATATATTTTGTAGAAAACACAGATGTATTCTTTTTTAATTCGTTTATATTTTCTTGTATTATTGTTAAATCAATACAAACGCCAGCAAAAAGATGAGAAGGTCTTGTGGCATAATTTGAAATCCAAATATTAGAAGCGTTATTTTTTACCTCATTACACATTGGTAACATAGAAGGAGTAGCTACAGAACTAAGTTGAACAATCATACCTAAATAACTATTTTTTTGTTCATTATTTTTTTTGAACGTTCAAAAGAATAAGAATACAAATTTTTGCTTTTATATGTTTTATAGTCTGTTTCCTTTATGTAATAGCCCATTTTCTTTTCGCTGTATTCCACATAAGGCGGATTCCCAATAATTACATCGAAACCGCCATTATAAACTTCTTTATCCATAATGTTATAAAACTCTGAATACCAGTGGAAAGGTTTCGTATTTTTATTTGATGGCTGTGCTTTAAATAAAGTTTCATCTAATATTTTATTTAAAGCGTTTCTCGCTTCTACCAAAGCTTTCTTCTGCTCTTTAAGTTCATCTATTTTAGTATCAAAACTCATCTGCATTTCTTTAAATTTATGAGTTTTAGAAGATAAATTATTTATATTCTCGAAAACTTCTGCAGTAAGGAAGTTAGTATCAAAGTTTGCTACCAAGCCTTTCTTTATTTCATCCTTTGTAGCAAAACCAACTAACGAATTACCACATCTGATATTAAAATCTATATCAGGTAAAGGTTCTATTCCTAGATTATCTATATGATATTGAGGTTCAGCAGTAGAAATAAGTTTTAAAAACAATCTTAACTTGGCCGTTTCTGTAGCTTCTTTCATAATATCAACGCCGTAAAGATTATTTAAAATAATAGTTATATTATCTTCTTCATCTAACTCAAAAATTAGTCCAGAAGCTCTTTGGTAAATTCTTTCAGGGTCTTGATTAATATTATA
>CAJOQX010000100.1 GCA_905236865.1 Candidatus Rifleibacteriota bacterium | reverse complement strand
TGGATTGCTTCGCTATCGCTCGCAATGACGATTATGACTGCTACAGAGTATATTTACGTCATCGCGAGGTGTCGTTAGACACCGTGGAGATCCAGAAAAATTCTTTGCCAATTACCTAGTTTTTAGACAGCCTTTACGAAAGGGGGCGAGGACATTACTCCATACACTAAATTTTTAACAAATTCTTAGTTTTTAGACAGCCTCCAAGGGGAGGCTTTAGGAGTGCCTTTCTCCCTTCTCCCTTCGCTCTATGCTCTTAATATTTTGTTTCGTCAATGTAGCTCAAAGCTTCGTCAATACACTTCAATGTATACTGCAAATCTTCTTCGCTATGTCTGAAACAAATATAACCATGATGATAAGGTTGTAAGAAGACTTTACGTCGAATAAGCTGAGTATAGAAATCGTTGCGTTTTGCTTTGTAAGTCTTGTCTTCTGTCTTTTCGAAGATTACATAAGGCATTTGTGGAACAGGAGAAGCTGTTGTTATAGTATTCGGGTGTTTTGCAAGAATCTTAACTAGTTCTGCATTAAACTTTTCGCCTTTTGCTTTGATGTTTTCGATAACCTTATTCTTTTCAAGGAAATTAAGAGTTGCAAGAGCAGCAGCGTATTCAATACTGTTGGGGAAGAAAGTAGAAGAAACGAAAACTTCCTTTTCGATTTTCTTCATAAACTGAGCTTTGCCAACTAAAGCACCTATTGGATAGCCATTTGCGAGTGCCTTTCCAAAAGTTGAAAGATCTGGAGTTACGTTAAACAGGGTTTGAGCACCGCCCATATTTACTCTGAAACCAGTTCGGATTTCGTCAAAAATTAGAACTGCACCGTATTTATCGGCTAATGCTCTTACGCCTTCCAAGAAACCTGGTTTTGGATATTCAACCTGTTTTGCTGTGGGGTGACCTATTGGGGTCATTATTATACCAGCAACATCATCTGGATATTTCTTTAAAAGGTCTTCTAATTCTTCAAGATGGTTGTAATGGAATTCGAGAGTGTCTTCGTAAGTCTTAGGAAGAACTCCACCCTTGACTTCAACACACCAGTCATGCCAGCCATGATAACCGCAGCGTATTATTTTGCTTCTACCAGTATAACCACGGGCTACACGAGTTGCTAGAGTAGTAGCATCAGAACCTGTTTTTACAAAAACGCTCATTTCTGCACATTTAATAAGACCACGAAGTCTTTCAGAAAGATTGTTCTGAATTTGTTGAGTTAAAGAAAAACAAAAGCCCTTATCTCTTATCTGAGCTATAGCAGCATCATCAATTTCTTTTTCTCTATAACCAATGATTATAGGACCATAGGCGCAGAGATAATCAAGATATTCATTACCATCTATATCAATAACTCTTCCGCCTTGACCTTTTTCAAAATATATAGGATATTCACCTTCAACGAAATTATATGGTCGTCTAATGCCTAAAACTCCGCCAGGAGTGCAGGTTTTACCACGAGCATATTCTTCCATTGATTTAGTCAAATTTAATTTTGGTGCATCAAATTTATTAGTCATTCCATTTCCTCCAAATAGGATTTACTGTAAACAATGTAACATAATTTAAACCAACTGCAAAGATATTACTTTATAGCTCCTATATCAGGGCAAACGCAAACTTTTTATTTTATAGATGAAGCTTTCATAGTTAATAGATTCATAATTATGACAGTGAGACGCGAGACTTTTTTCTCCGAATAAGACCCGTTCCCTCAAAGACAATTCAAGGCAGTAATTTTCAGAGGTCGCAAGAGGAGAAATATGTCGAACAAGCGAACTGTCATTGTAAGTTTTATATTTTTTCTGGATGGACTTCGTTTTGCTTTCAGCAACGCCATGTTGTCACGCATACTTCATAAGCTCACAATGAAGTATAACTTGCGGTTTCGCAATGACGTATCCGAAAGACTGATTAATAGCAAAAAAAGTTTGCGTTTGCTCTGGTTACTATATTGGCTTTTTGATAGAAGTGAATTTTTATGTTATCATGTATTTTAATTGAGGAAGTAGATAAAATATTATTGCTTTTAATTGCATTATTCAATCCATCTTATCTATATTCTAAATTTATAGGTAATTATAGTTAGAGGTTAAAAAGTGTCTGAAGGTAAACCTTTTATTAAATGTGGTGAGTTATTTGACTGCCAAAAAGCTTACGATCACACACCAGAAAACAATAATCTATTTGATGAAGCGATGAATGAAGCTTTGAGATGGCATATTTCTCATTGTGAAGTCTATAAAAATTACTTAGCAGAAAGTGGCATAATAGACTTTAAAAATAACTATATGGTAGAACAAATTCCACCTATATTAACCGATATATTTAATAATCATAGACTTGTTTCTGTTCCAGAAAAACAGATTAAATTTGAAATACAACCTTCATTACAAAACAATTCTAGTAATAGACTTATTCTTGATGCACGTTCCCATAAAAGAATCTTAAAAATATACGAAAACATATTTGGTTCATTAGGTTTAATAAATCATAACCAAAAAGTTAACTATCTTTGTTTAACTTATGATTCAAAATTACTAAATCAAGAAAAGTCATCAATTATCTTACCTCCAGTTCAGAACAACAAATTAACAAATATAAATTTTTATTTTGATTTATTAACATCTTTAACAGCTCATAGAAGCGTTTTTTACGCTATTAAATACAACAAAAAAAAATCTCAATATTATTTCGATGCAGAATTAGTAGCAAAAAAATTAATTGATTTTTCCTGCCATTCAGAACCAGTAAGAATAATTGGCAATTATGAAATGCTAATTCAAATATTAGATTGGTTAGAAAACCATAATATTTTTTTAAAGATAGTAAAAGATTCATTTATATTTATTTTTGATAATTATGAAAATAGTATAGATAAAAACGCAACAAAAGCTCGTTGTCGAAAGTATTTAGATATTTCATCTGAAAAAATTAAAGATATTTTTATTCTTCCTGAACAGGGAATTCCCTATATTTCCTGTAAATGTGGCAATTTTCATATTCCTATTTATGCAAAAACAATAGTCATAGACCCCGAATCTCTATTGCCTGTGGCTGACACCGATGATGGATTACTAGTGTCTATAACCCCATATTTATCGGGTTTCCCAGCAATTTCAATTCTTACAAATTATAAAGCAAAGCTAGAAAATAATTGTTCTTGTGGTTTAAAAGGAAATTCTATTAGAATAACAAAAGTTTATAAATAAATATTATGGAAAGAAAAATATTAATATTTGGAGAAGAATATAATCAAGATTGGCTAAATGCTCAATCTGCTAGAGAAATTTTAGAAGAAGCATATAAAAAAATAAACATATCAAGTGAAACTAATATAGACACAATTTTATTTGTTTTGGAAAAAGTATCGAAAGCTTGGTTAGACCCTCAATATCATTTAAGGCAAAAAGCTCTAGAATATCTAATTTCAAATACTTCTTTTAGCGAAGTAATGATTGAAAAATCTTTTGAGTATATAAGCCTCTTTTGTTCTAAAAATTATAATATAGAACGAATAAATACTGAACTAGGTTCAATCGAATATTTAAACTCTTTTTGTAAACACTCCACAAACTTACAATCAAATGCTTTATCACAGGAATCTTCATTACAAGCAGATGAAATAGGAGTGGAAATTCATAAAAATAAAATATCAAATAATCATAACAATAAATCCTTTTTTTTAAGTACACGTCCTAAAGGTGTAATTCTAAACATAAATCAAGGCAACCAATACTTTGAAATCATAGAAAATCTGATTCCAGCTATACTTACAAAAAACATCAATATCATTAAAATATCAGATGAAAATTATTACTTGATGCATTTATTCCTAGAAAGTATAAAAGAATTTGATGAACAAAATATTATTTTCCAAAATCAAACTCTTCTTTTTGGGAATAATAATAATGATATAGAAGAGATTATTTATAACGGTGTTGATACTATTTGTTTTAATGGTGATTTGGAAAATTTAAATATTTTAAAATCAAAAATTAAATATAATATAAAAATAATCGAAAATGTATATTCTTTTTCTTTTGCTGTAATAGAAGGAAAATATATAAAACAAATTATTAATTCCGATTCTTTATATAATCTAGCAAAAGATATTTGTATTTGGAATCAGAAAACATCATTTTCACCGCACGTAATATATGTCATAGATAAAGATTTAAAAAGCACTCATCTACTTATAGAATCTTTATTCGATAAAATGATACAAATTAACGATGATATTCCTAATGGAAATCTAACTTTTGATGAAAAGGTTGATATTAGAAGAATAAGGGAAAAATCCAAAATAAGCCAAGTATTAGGTGAAGGACGATTAGTTTGCCCCGATGATTTTAGTTTTACTTTAATTTTAGAATATAATCCTAGATTTAAAATATCTTGTATGAATCGAACTCTTTTTGTAAAAAGAGTATTGAATTTAGATGGCTTGTTTGAACAACTTCTGCCTTTTTCAGGCAAATTAAATACATCTGGGATTTATGTGTCTGATGAATTGAAGAAAGATATCGAAAGAGATTTTATAAATTTAGGAATTAAACGTATTACAAATATTGGTGAAATGTGTAAAAAACATATATGGCAACCAATAAATGGTTATTTTCTTCTTCGAGAGCTCGTAGACTGGGTAACACTTATTTAGGATATATGGAATAGTGTTTAATCAAGTAAAGTTTAGAGTGTTAGATGATAACACATTTTTATATTTTTTCTGGATGAACTTCTTTTTGCTTTCAGCAACGCCACGCTTGCATAAGGCAGGCTCGCAGAGTCTGTGCGAAAACTAATTATTATGTCCAAATAAGATTGTGCTAATTGCCTACACAAAGCGGATAGCCAAGCGAAGCTTGGCGTGGTGAGTGAGCGGACAGTAGACGTGTGACCTTTATTCTCCGCACAAGGCTCGTTCCCTCAAAGTCTATCCGAAGATACAAATTAACAGAGACCGCGGAGGAGAATAAGGTTGAACAAGCAACTGTCCGCTTTTAAAAGAATTGAAAGATAAGAAAAATCTATACGTTTATGACAATGGGTTGGCTACAACAAATAAATACTGATTTTTTCATCAAATTACGAGTTTTAGCACAGCCTCTCGCAATGACGTATCCGAAAGACTGATTAATAGCAAAAAAATTTTGCGTTTGCTATGGGAGAGAGAAAGGGAGATATTTGTCTATTGTTTTTTATTGTGTTAAATTATTAGAGTGGAAAATAAAAACAGAGAAAAAGGTGGCAAAATGTTTAAACTTCATACTAGATTATTATTAGTATTCTTTATTTATATATTATTTATTTCTCAAAATTTATTCGCCAAATCTCCAAAAATAAACATTCTTGTGGCACAATATGAAAAAAGCCTAGAATTTGTTATGCCAGAAGGTGGAATTTGGAATGTTGGCAACATAAATCATGGGGATATCTTACCTGGAGTTGTTTATAAAATAGAAGGTCAGCTTAATGAGCCATCTCAACAAAAATTCCATCTTATGGTTGCTACTGTTGATTTAATAGATGATAGCAAGCTTATGGATATATCGGAAAAATATCAAAAATTGGGTTTTCGCACGCATACTATTTGTGTTGGAGAAACTCCAAATAAATCAGGTCTTCCAGACAATCGTGTAATTCATATTGGCATTGATTGCTTTGATGATAAGGAAAAAGCTGAAGAAAAAAAATCTGAATATGCTTCAAAGCAAATAAAGACTTGGATTTATATTGAAAACATCATTAGCTCGTCTGGTGTTTTGTCTTTAAGCAATAAAAAAGGCATTATAGCAAAAGCAAATAAAACTGGTTTTTCTTTAAAAAGTAAAAATGGAACTACCTTAAAAAAGGTTGAACATTCTAAAGGATATTCATGGCACGGTTTTGAAGATAGACTCTATAACGGAAATGTAATAATAAACTTTGGTTTTGATAATTGTATAGATTGCGTTGAAAACACTGAATTAGAAGATTTAATAGTAGGAGTTGTCCCTTCTGAAATTTCTTCAAAAGCACCAAAAGCTGCAATGGAAGCACAAGCCGTAGCGGCAAGAGGTGAGATTCTTTCAAAAAAAGGGCAAAGACACGTTAATTCTGGCTATGAATATTGTGCTGAACAGCATTGTCAAGTGTATAAAGGTTATCAGAAAATTTCAGCAAAAATAAAAGAAAATATAGAAGAAACTTCTGGAATTATCTTAATGCGAAAAGATAAAAATAAAATTCTTGATGCTGTTTATAGCTCAAATTGTGGTGGACACAGTTCGGCAAATCAAAATATCTGGATAGGTGAGCCAAATCCTCATTTACAAGGTGTTTCTGATGAAAAAATAAAAAGTAAACGTAATTTAACTAATGAAAAAGAAGTTGCGGAATATATTTTACACGCACCTGTTTCTTGGTGTGGAATAGAGGGTTATGAAGGAGCTAGTAAATATCGATGGAGTAAGACAATTGATGAAAAGGCTTGGAGTGAAATTGAAAAAAGAGCAGATATAGGCAAAATCAAAGATTGTAAAATATTAAAAAGAGATGTATCTGGTCGTATATTTGAAATGAAACTTACAGGAACAAAAGCTACAAAAACCTTTATTAATGAGTTAGAAATACGTCAGCTTTTTGGAAGTTTAAGAAGTTCATGTTTTATAGCAGAATACAAAAAAAATAAACAGGGATTAATTACATCTGCTATTCTTCATGGGGCAGGTTTCGGACATGGAGTAGGAATGTGTCAGACTGGAGCTCAATCTATGGCTGGTTTTGGCTATCAGTATCAATATATTCTAAGTCATTATTTTCCTAATGCCAGATTTGTCAAATTATATTAAAACAAAAAACTAATACCTTATTTTTTATCTAAAAAACTTTCAGCCTACTTGACTATCACTTACTGCGAGAGGCTGTGCTAAAACTAATTTTTAAGTCTAAATTGATTGTGCTAATTGCCTACACAGAGCGGATAGCCAAGCGAAGCTTGGCGTGGTGAGTAAGCGGACAGTAGACGCGAAACCTCTATTCTCCGCACAAGGCTCGT
>CAJOQX010000099.1 GCA_905236865.1 Candidatus Rifleibacteriota bacterium | reverse complement strand
CATAGTAAATGTTGGTAAGTTCCAAATTTACTATGCTTATTTATCCTCACAGAGCCTTGAGGATAAATAAAAAAGCAAGCTCATCCACCAAGAGTTCGCTTGCTTTCATCGTCAGTATGCAATAACGCACCGTTAAGAAGCTATGCAAACCGACGATAATCTACAATATTAGTTGAATTTCACTAAAAAACATGCTATAATTTATTTATCAAAATATCTGTTGGAGGAATTGAAATGGATAATACGCCGGAAAGATGGTATTCTCTCAAAGAAATTATGGAACACTTAGGGGTTAGCAGAGATACAGTTTTATCTTGGATTACAAATAAAAATATGCCTGCTTCTAAAATGGGTAAGTTATGGAAATTTAAGATTTCTGAAGTTGATGAGTGGGTTAAATCAGGAAACGCAGCTGATAATTGATATACTAAATATCAGGCAAAAGAAAAGGAAGGAGTAGCAAAATGTAATTAAATTCATTGACAATAGAAACCTTGTCTATATGTACAGTTAAAGAAAGCATAGTTCTGTCAGATTATTTAAAGCCATTCATTAACGAAAATGATAAAGAGCCGTCGTGGGATGGATTTGTATATATTTATAAAGATAAAAACTGTTCAAAAGAAAATTTAAAAGGAAGATTGGCAGTTCAAGTAAAAGGAAAAGAACACAAAGACTTAACGAAAGAAGAAATCTCTTATTCAATGTCGACAGTTGATCTTCGAAACTATTTATACGACGGTGGAGTGATTTTGTTTGTTGTATATCTTGCCGAGAACGGAACTAAAAAGAAAATTTATTATTGCGAACTACCACCTATAAAACTGAGGATATTACTAGCCGAAGCAAAAGAACAACAGACAAAAACAGTAAAATTAAAGCAATTTCCTGATGATAACAACAAGAAAGCTACAATTTTTCTAAATTGCTTAGAAAATTGCCAAAAGCAAGCAAGTTTTTCTAATGCTACCCTTCTATCACTAGAAGAAATTGAAAAAGAGGGTTTGTTAGAGGGAGTTACTGTGCCTATAACTGCAGTTGGGATTGAAGATCCTCAAACAGCACTATTAAATAATGAGGTTTATGTGTACGCTAAAATTAAAGGTAGCGCCATTCCGCAGCCGTTAGAAATGATACCAATGGATATGCGTACATATGAAACGCAAGCCGCAAGCATCACAATAGATGAAAAACAATTCTACACTCAATTTCAAAGGGTTAGGTCTGCAAGTTCCACCAAATGTATTTTGGGAGAAAGTTTTGTCATTCAATCTGAAAATTCTACATCGCCCTGTAAGATTACTTATAAGAACTCAAACAAAGTTAGAGTTCTTGCGAAAGATTTGGATTTTATGCTCTCTTATCTCGAAAAAGGTTATTTCTTATTAAACGGTGTAGAGATGCCCTTTGATTATGATGGTGCTGATTTATCTAATTTTAATATAGAGGAGCAAAAAGAACGATTACAAACCGCAAAAGATATTGTCAAATTGCTTGATATACTAAATTGTCAAAAAGACATTGATATGAGTACTTTATCAACGCAAGATTGGTCTAACTTAGATAAACTCATACAAGCCTTTGTATATCATGAAAAGTTGACAGGTCTAAACCCTGATTTACCGTTAATACAAGGACTTACTATTGGAGATTTGAGATTTATTATATGTCCCAAAAAAGTTGAGGGCGAAGCTGGAGCATATTATTTTTATGATTTCTTTAAAACAGAAATACAAGTATCTTTTGAAAGTCAAACAGGAGAACAATTGCCGATTTCTCAATATTTTGTTTTAAAGACTAGCGAGTTAATTTCGGTAGATAATCTTCGCTGTGACGCTATCCTACCGTCTTTTAAAAAGATAGAAAAACACAAAGAAACTTTTAATAGAGCAAATTGGTTTATGTTAGATTTGATTTCTGCATATGATTTAAGTTGTAGGCAAGAATTTATTAACACGGCTAAAGACTTTTCTGAATGGATACTTAGCGAAGACAATGAAGATATACCCCTGCACATAAAAAGGTTAAATCATTTGCAAATTATAAAACGTATAAGAGAGTTTTCGTTAGATGAGATAAGGGAACTGTATTTAATTACTGAAGATTCTTCTGCCACAGAACAAGTGTTGGTAGGAGCATATCTGCTCTTAGGTCAACAAGCAGCTGCAGATATACATTTCGAAAAGCTAACACCCGAAGAAAAGGAAGAGTTTAAAACATTTCCTATATATCGTTTTTCGGAAAACTATTAGTTTGGATTTATGAGATTGACGGAATTAGAAGTCCGTTTTATAGTACACCCAATATGTTAAAATGATAAAAAACTACGGAGGACAAAAAGATGCAATTAGGTTGGATAGACTTTTCAAAAACAGAACGAAATAAAATTCTTAGCGTATTAGATTTGTTATCGCAGGACGGTACACTTGATGAACTCGGTATCGCCCCTGTTCGTGATGGTTTTTCCAACCTATTCTTTCCCGGAACATCTACAATCCAAACAAGAGCTAAATATTTCTTTTTAGTTCCCTATGCTTTAAAAGAGCTTGAATTATCAGAAGAAACCAATCCCAACAAGATTTTGAGAGAACTCAACGAAGTTGAAAGAGAGTGCGGAGAATTATTGCTTGAACAAAACCGAAACGAAAACGGAATTATTGGCAAGCGCTCTTTACAGAATGGAAAATGGGTGAAACGAACTCCTGCGGACATTTATTGGGCAGGACTTCGTAAATACGGAATATTTACGGGCGGCAACATATCCCTTACAGAATATGTGAGAGCTGCCTGTGCATTAAAAAAGCAGAAAACGACTCTATCCAAACTCGGAAACAGAAATGATTCCGTAGAGGAAAACGAAACGGACGATAAAAATGCAGGAAATCTTTTCAAAATGCAATTTTGGAAGATGCCTTTATATAGCGAGTATTGGTATGATGAGATCAGTATGCAATTAACAAAAGACGAAGGAGCATTTCTAAAGGAACAAATCATTATGACCTGTCCCAATACTATGCTTTCACACATTCTTGAAAATAACATGACAGAAGTGCTTGAGTTAGAAACCTTTGCAGACTTATCAGCCATTATGGATAAATTCCCTGACAAAATACAAGATGATTACTATTTAGCTTTAGCATTTTCTAATTTTATGCTCGTTGCACGAACACTATATAACGTAATGATCTCTGATGAACAAAATGAAGAAGCGAATGAAGTTTTTGAACTTTTAAAAGAAGAGATGGCAGATAGAGCGAACCTTGATATAGATACCATAACAAATAAATTATACATATTCAAAACAGACCTAAAAAACTTCTTAAAACAGTTACAGATATGTATGTTAAATTCAGATGTTGATGGAATGGAAAAAGCCATTAAAGCTCGTGAAGTTATGTTAAAAGGTGCGAATCGTGCAAAGACAGCGCATCCCGGTGAATTTAATAATGACGAATGGTATGGTGGAAGAGAACTCGATTATCGTTTTTATAATGCCAAAACAATAATCAAAGATATTTTTGAAAGCGAGGGATTGATAGATGTTAAATCCAAATAATGACAGATTAGACTACGGACAAGTCCTTGCTCCTCCCTCAAATCATAAACTTGATTTTGCAATAGGAACTACATATTCATTGGATTTAGATGCCCTTGTAGGTGCTTGTATTGCTCTCGGTTTAGCAGAAGAAACTGATAGCGATTTAATGAAAAATCCCGTATGTTTATTAGAAGCCCTGCGAGCTACAGGAGATAAAGTTGCATTGTTTTGTGAAGGCGGTCAAATTCATCTCCCTAACAATGTTACATCGTTATACATTCTTTTAGAAAAAATGGTGTTCCCCGTAACAACAGCAAAACGCAGAGGTGTTGCAAAATTTCCGTCTTTCCACCCCAAGTTTTGGCTTATTAGATATATAAACGACAGCAACGAACCTTTGTATAGAGTTGTGGTGTTAAGCAGAAATTTGACCTTTGACAGAAGTTGGGATGTAACTTTCTGTATGGATGGCAGAAAAACCACTTATGAAACTGATAAGAAT
>CAJOQX010000098.1 GCA_905236865.1 Candidatus Rifleibacteriota bacterium | reverse complement strand
TAATCCAACTAGAAACGGTTATACATTCACAGGTTGGACAGGCAGTAACGGAAATACTCCACAAACTACTGTAACTATTGCAAAAGGCTCTACTGGAAATAAAACATATACCGCCAATTGGATTGTTAAAATATTTGAGGGTAGTGGTACTGCTAATGATCCTTATATAGTTGCTACAGCGGATGATTTAAATAAAGTTAGACAAATAAATAACGGTAGCTATTTCAAACAAACCCAAGATATAGATTTAAGTAGCTATGGTGAATCTTATGATAATGGCAAAGGTTGGTTGCCTATTCCATATATAGGAGATAATGAAGATAATTATTGGTTAGGTAATTACAACGGAAATAATAAAAAAATAACCAATCTTTATATACAAAGATTTATGTCGGCTGTGGGTTTATTTGGCAAAATTGCTACAGATTCTGTTATAACAGACCTTTATATTGAAGCTTCAGATGAAGGATTCTTAGGTGAAGATAACACAGGTATATTAGCTGGAATCAGTTGTTGTAAAAATATAACTAATTGTTCTGTGTATGGAACATTATGTAGTGTTGGAAAAAACATTGGTGGAATGATTGGTAATTCATATACTCAGAATATTACAAATTCTGTGGCTTCTTGTACTATTCTCATGCTTATTGATCCAAATAGTAATAATAGTATTAGTAATGGATATGTTGGTGGATTAATTGGTGTTCAACAGGGTGATAATTATAATATAACTAATTGTAATGTAAGTACAAATATATATAGTGAAACAAATAGTATTGGAGGAATGTTTGGATACTGTAAAGGGAGTGGTGTTATTTCTTATTGTCAAACATTAGGAAAAGTAAAAACAGAAGGAAATATTTCTGGTGGATTTGCTGGTTCTATTGGTTCTAATGTTACTGTAAGATCATGTATTTCATCTGCACAGGCTTTAGCGGTTGGATTAATGGCTGGCGGTTTTGTTGCTACAAATTTTGGAACAATTGAATTATCTATTGCTTCAGGAGCTGGAGCTTGTGGAAAAGGTGATATTGGCGGTTTTGCAGGTACTAACAGTGGAAATATATCAAAATGCAGTTCCAATCAAGTCGTTTTACTTTTTTCAGAAAATGAATCGGCAGCTATTGCTGGTGGTTTTGTAGGACAAAATCTCTCTTCAATTTCTAATTGCTGTTCATTAGGAAGTGTTGGTTATTCATTAGGAGACCCAAGTAAATTTACAGCCTACACAGGCTCTTTCGTAGGTCATAATATGGAAAGTGCAGTTATTACTAATTCCTATGCTTTAGGAAATTCGGTTTGTTCATTTAGCTGGTGTGGAGGTATAGCTGGTTGTAACGAAGGAAATATTAGTAATTGTGTCGCTTTAGGAGAAATTATAAACGCTTCACAAAAAACAGGTAGAATTACTGGAGAAAATACAGGCACAATTACCAATTGTTTTGCTGCTTCCCACATGACAATCAATGATATAACGCCATCAAGTAATATAGGAACAAATAAAATCAATGGTGAAACTGTTGGAGTTTCCTCTTATCAAACAAAAAATTGGTGGCTAAATACAGTTGGTTTTGATAGCTCTATTTGGAGTTATTCAAATACTAATAACCGTATGGAATTGAATAATATGCCATAATCTAATAAGCATATTTTAGAATATGCCTGGCAACCCTGTGCAATAAGACAAAGGGCTTTGCCCTTTGTCGTGGTGAGTACTAGGTGATAAGTAGTGAGTGAAACAAGGCTTTGGATTTTTCCAAAGCCTTGTTTATTAGAAATAATAAAACATAGTCTAATTTTATATAATCAAATAAAAGCAGAATAATCTAATGATAGTTTATCTAGTTCTTTCTTAAACGTTGTTACTGACATACCCATTTCTTCTGCCGCTTGTTTAAAATTTATTATTCCCTTTTTTAATAATTTAAACAAAGTCTGCAATTCACCTTCGTTACGACCTTCATCAAAGCCAGCATTATATATTTTTTCACTTACAGTCATAATATTTTTCTTACGCTTCTTCGATTTTTTATTTTATATCAAATCATCTAGTACAAGTATTTCAATATCTGAAAATTGTCGTAATTGCTTATCGTTTGTAATAAATAAATCACAATTGTAAACTAATGCAGAAGCTAATTGTAAAGAGTCTGCTGTTTTAAAATATTTATATTGAGATTTTATAAAGGCTGACTTTTCAGCAATTTCTTTATTTATTTCTATTACTTTTATTCCCATAATATCTAGAAATTGGTTGTATTTTGTTATCAATGATTTGTCATAAAGATAAGGGTATAAAGAATATTCTGCAATAGAAATTACTGAAGTATAAAATGCTGAAAGATAATTTGCCTTAAAAAAGTTTATAATATGATTCAGATATTGCTCTTTTTGTTCAACAAAATATATTATTGGAGCCGTATCAAGAAATATTTTAGAATACTCGTTCTTCATTCCTAATTTCACTTATATATCGATTTATTTCTTGAACATTTCTTGAAGTTATTTCTTTGTTATCTAAGGAATCAAGATATTCTAATCTGTGCTTTGTTTCACTACTCTCGTCTGACGAAAAACTGTCAGAATTTTTTGTATTTTGATAAATAAGAAAATTAATATAGTCGAATACAGATTTTTTTTGTATTTCACTTAAGCTATCTAATTTTTTTACTAATACATCGTAAGACATAATCATTACCTCTTATATTCTAAGAATAACATACTTTTTCAACTACCGCTAGATTATAAATGAGTAATATTTTTTCCATAATATAAAGGTAAATAGAATTGGTTTATATTACTTAATTTAATATTAATACCGTCATTGCGAGAGGCTGTCTAAAAACTAGGTTTCGACTCCATAATTAGATTATTCTAAATAATTTAAAATCCCCCTTACCGACTGCCTTTGGCAGTCAGCCCCTTCAGTCGAGCTATCGCTCGCCAGCTCCCCCACCATTCATGGGGGAGCATCGCCTTTACAAAAGGGGGCAAAAACAAATGCCTGTGCATTAAAATTTTAGCAAATTTCAAGTTTTAGCACAGTCTCTACAAAAGGGGGCGAGGACATTACTCCATACACTGGATTTTTAACAAATTCTTAGTTTTTAGACAGCCTACAAACAGAGGGAGTAACTTAAAGACTAGAGTTGTTCAGATATTAGCTTTTCGCCAACCTGTAATGCTTCAGCAATCTTAGAAGGGTCTTTACCGCCAGCAGAAGCCATATCTGGTCTTCCACCGCCCCCACCCTGAGCAACTTTAGCAACTTCCTTTATAAGTTTGCCAGCATGAAGCCCTTTCTTAACCAAATCTGGAGCTACTTTTAGAACAAAGTTTGCCTTTTCTCCACCTGCTGCCAACAACACAACTGCTGAAACTTTAGAATTAGCAACAAGTTCGTCTGCCATTTCCTTCATTTCATCAACAGACATACCGTCAGTCTGACCAAGATACAGAGCAGAGCCGTTTATTTGTTTAGCATTGTTCTTAATACTTTCGATTTTGCCTTTTGCTTCAGACTTGCGAAGTTTTTCGATTTCGTGACGAAGTTCTTTTGCATCAGACATAAGCTTTTCAGCCTTTGTCAAAGAAGAGTTCAAATCACAATCAAGAGTTCTAGCCATATCACGTTCAAAGTGTTTGAGTTCGTGAAGTTTTTCAAGAGCAACAGCACCAGTTACTGCTTCAATTCTTCTAACACCAGCTGCCGCAGATGATTCTGAAACGATTGTAAATAAACCAATTTCAGAAGAATTACCAATGTGAGTTCCACCACAAAATTCTTTTGAATAGTCACCAACATTAACAACTCTGACTACATCGCCGTATTTTTCGCCGAACAAAGCCATAGCACCTGTTTTAATAGCTTCATCATAGCTCTTTACATCAGTATGAACTTTAAGAGCTTCTAATATTTCTTCGTTTACTCTGTTTTCAATTTTTTCTAAAACATCTGCTGGAATACTTTCAAAATGAGTAAAGTCAAAACGTAATCTTTCAGGTGAAACGTAAGAACCAGCCTGTTTAACATGACTGCCAACTATTTCTTGTAAAGCTTTCTGCAATAGGTGAGTTGCAGTGTGGTTACGCATTGTTGCTTTTCTTGTCTTAACGTCAACAAGCATTTCAACTTCATCGCCTTTAGCAAAGCGTTTAGCAGTTTTGAAAGAACCAAAGTGCATAAATACGCCTTCAGTCTTTTCGGTATTAGTTACTTCAAATTCAGCTTCGCCAGATTTAATAACACCTTTATCGCCTACCTGACCACCTGATTCACCGTAGAATGGAGTTACATCGGTAATAACAAGTGTTTTGCCATCATTTTCGACTATATCTAAAACCTTAGCTTTATCAGACATAGTTTCATAGCCTGTAAACTTGGTTTGTGGGTAATCAGCAGGGTTAATTGCAGCAAAGTTTACATAAGCGGAAACAACATTTGCTCTACCACGTTCTCTTTGCTTTTCCAATTCGACATTGAAAGCCTTTTCATCGACAGTCATAGAGTTTTCCATACAGATTTCTTTTGTCAAATCTAATGGGAAACCGTAAGTATCGTGAAGTAAGAATGCCTTTTCGCCAGAAAGAACAGTTTTTTTATCGTGCTTTAAGCTTTCTATATATTCGTTAAGCATATCGCTACCAGTTTTGAGAGTCTGCAAGAAACGTTCTTCTTCACTGGAAATAATGCGAATTATATGGTCTTTGTTTTCTGTTACTTCTGGGTAGTGATCCATTATTTTTGCAACAGTTGGAACAATCTTATGTAGGAAAGGCTTATCCTGACCTAAATAGCTATAACCGAATCTTGAAGCACGACGTAAAATTTTTCTTAAAACATAACCTCTGCCTTCATTGCCAGGTAATGCACCGTCAGCAATAGCGAAAGACAAAGCTCTGATATGGTCGGAAACAACCTTTAAAGCTGTTTTAGTTTTTGCATTATCGTTAAAATGATGACCAGTCAAATCTTCAACTTCTTTTACAATACCTTGGAAAAGGTCGTTTTCAAAGTTATCACGCTTGCCCTGCATTATAGCTGCAAGTCTTTCTAGCCCCATTCCTGTATCGATGTTCTTTCTTTCTAGAGGACTTAAAGAACCATCTTCATGGCGGTCATACTGGGTGAAAACAAGATTCCAGAATTCCAAAAATCTAGGGCAGTCACAGCCAGGAGCACAATCAGGCTTGCCACAAACAACATCTGGACCTTGATCTATATAAATTTCAGAACATGGACCTGATGGACCAATTCCTATAGTCCAAAAATTATCTTTATCGCCCAACATTTTTAAGTGATCTAAGGGAACACCCATTTCTTTGTTCCAAATATCACGGGTTTCCAAATCGCTAGTATGATAGGTAATATAAATTCTGTCTTTGGGCATATTCAGTTCTTTAGTGATGAATTCCCAAGCCATAGCAATAGCTTCTTTTTTGAAGTAATCACCAAAACTAAAATTACCGAGCATTTCAAAGAAAGTATGGTGACGAGCTGTATAACCAACATTTTCTATGTCAGTAGTTCTAAAACACTTCTGGCAAGTAGAAGCACGCTTGATGTCTTTCTTTAAACCCAAGAAATAAGGTTTGAAAGGTGCCATACCAGCACTTGTAAAAAGCAAAGTCGGGTCATCTTGCGGAATAAGAGAAAATGATTTTTTTACTACATGGTCGTGACGTCCAAAGAAATCTAGAAACTTTGAACGAATTTCTGAAGTTTTCACAAAAAGTCTCTCCTTAGAAACTATATTTTTTTCTTTAACTTGAAGCTTCGTTGAAGCTTAAGTAGTTTATTATATTTAGAGATAAGAGTAAAGAGAAGAGAGAGTAGAGGATTGTTTTATTATGATAGTTATTGTTAATAACCAACTAAATTCTGCTAAATAAAATTATTACTACTAACTTTTTGGATTGCTTCATATCTTTCCTTCTGACAAAGGAAATAACAATATAAAATTAGTGTAAAAAACAGAAACAATTCTCTTTTCTCTTACCTCTTATATCTTTATCTCTAAGCTTTACGCATTAGCGTAAAGCTTACTCATATTTTGAATTAAGCACTCTCGAATATATACGAGTTACGAAGGTTCTATCCTTAATTGGCTTCTTGCTTGCATCCAATAATTCATGCATACACAATTGAACTTCGATACCTTTTATTTTTTCCAAGCTTCTTAAACCATTAGGATAAGGATTAGATGGGTGATAATAATGAGGTCCAAGATATTTCTGATAATCATTTATAGATTCATCTTGTTCCTTATTTCTGAATATTGTTCCATCTGTTCCCCATATCTTTAAATAGTTCAATTGCTTAGTAATTAAAGCTTTTTTAACACTTCCTTCTACCTGCCTATAAACAACTTTTTGAACTTCAGGCGATTCAGCATACATTTCTGTTCCTTCGTAGGTATATGTTACCCTTTGAGTTGATCTTCCATCTCTAGAAGGAACAATAATAACAAGTTTATACATAAGAGCGTTTTGATTATCAAAAAGAGTATTTTTATATACGGTATCAAGCTCTTCAACCTCAATCATTTCACGCAAATCTCTTTCTACTATCATCAAAAAATCTCTTGCTTCATGAAGTGTATCTAATGATTGCTTTTGACGTTCCAAACTAACAAAGGTTCTATTTATCATAGCATAACCGATAGCAAGTATAATTGCAAAAAGCAACATAGCTATCATAATTTCGACTAGAGTTACAGCTTTGCGTTTCTGTTTAATATTCATAACTCTGAAGACCTCACTTAATACCCACAGTAAAAGTTGCATTCAAACCACTACCTAAAGTTTCATCAGAAACAACAGCAGCAAGTTCAAAGTTTTTCTCTATCGGTTTCATGCCTGCAACTCTTTCTATAAATTTAACAATAACTCTAATTCTTATTCTTCTTTTTTGAAGTTCAAAATCAGCTTTTGTTGGATCAGGATCAACATAGGGATAAAAAGAAATTCTAGGCTCTCTAGCATATTCAACACCAGGAGTGTTCCAAATGCCATTAAGTTCTAGCGGAAGAACCACTTCTTTAAAAGGACCTTCTTCGGGGTCATCAGAAGCTTGTTCTATTATTTGTTTCAAATCAATAAAAGGTCTGCTTTTAAGCTCTTCAAGTTTTTGAAGTGCAAGATTACAAGCAACTACTTCATTTATACTTTTATAAGTAACTTTTTCAGAAATACCAAAGATTAGTATCATTGGCAACATAACTAGAGAAGCAAGACATATCGCAATAAGTATTTCTATTAAAGTAGCACCACTAGCTTTTCTTTTTTGTTTTATCCTGAATTTATTCAAAATTATAAACTCCTTTGCCTAAGCTGCCGATACTTCTTAAAAGAAGATTCAACGAGGTCAAACAATGAAAATTAACAAAAAACATTTCGGTCTTATGCTTGCATCGCTTATAGCACTTTCCTTCAATAGCCATTTCGCACAAGCTGCCAAGAAAACAACTGAAGTATTCAAGCCTTCTAAAGCTTATGCTTTTAAGAAAGTTGGAAATAATCAATATTCTCCTCTTAAAGAGGTTACAGCTGAAGATGTTGTTGTCAAGAAAACTGGTGTAAAAATAGACCGTACCAACGTTTATATTGGCGGTTATCTTGTCAATACAACCGACAAGAACATTCCTCACATAAGAATCTTCCCAACTTTTGCAGATAGCAAATTCACTTCCAGCCAATTTGTTGATAATCTTACTCATGATGAACTCAACATAGCTCCAAAGGAAATCAGACGCTTCGTTATAATGCGACCAGCTTCTGAACTAGCTCCTTTACTGTCTAATAATATTCCTTTCAACGATAATTGCATTTTCTATTGTAAAGAAATCAACGGATAGACTTAGCTCTAATCTGTTCAATATTACTAATAGCGTTATCCCAGTCAGACGCTTGTGTATCAGGCGCCTGACTTTTCATTAGTTTAAAGGCATTCATATAAGCTTCTTTTGCTTTTTCTTCCCTGTTATTTTTTTGGTAAGCCTTAGCCAGATGTTCGTAAGCAATGATATAAAGGTCAACATCAGAACTATCGCCACCTGTATTACGCAAAGAATCGTCAAGGAATCCTTCAAGTTTCATTAAGCCAAGCATATTAGAGTCTTCTGTAGCCATGATAGCTTCTTTTAGTCTGAGGGAAGTATTAGAATTAAGCTTTTGCCGACTTTCTTCTTTATCTCTAGCTCGTCGTTCTGCGGTTTGCCGAGTAGCTTCATATTTACGAATAGCTAGCATCTTTCGTTCTTCTCTGAGGTTTTTTGCTTGGATTTTTATTCCAAATGTTTCTGCTTTTTCGTCTATCCCCATCTGTTTAAGCTGTTCTTTTTGAGCAACGCCAATATCTTTTGTTTTACCTGTGGAAAAAACTTTAGATAATTTTAAGGAAAAAGACGAATCTTCTTTTTTCCCAGAAACAGTTGCAGAAGCATTCAAAGTATTGCTTGATTTTTTTGAATGAATTGTAACGACCAAAATTAAAACAACTATTATTACAACGACAGAAATCAAATAAGGATTTTTTACTAATTGCAAAACATATTCTTTTTTAGCTTGTTTCTTTGCTTTTTCTGCATCTTTAAGTTTTTTGCGCCGATCAGGTGTAATATCGCTTAAAGGGTATAATGGCTTGACCATATTTATCTTCCTTTAGTTTACTGTCATACATTATAGTATACCAAACCTAAGATTTTTTATCAACATTGTTTAAATTCATTATCAATATGTTGCAAAATCATATTGATAATGGTATAAAATAAATAAGTGGATTTTCAAAACCGCTGAAAAATAATGAAAAATAGTTCTTTATTTTTAATGATGTAGCTATTAGATTTTATACTATAGCGAAGTCGTGTTAGCATTTTTAGAAATGCACTAATCAAATTAGAAGATTTATTTTAAAGAATCTGCTAATTATAAAAATGGAGTTTATTTGTGGCAACAATATCAGGAAAAAAAGCTAGTAGCCATACTAGAGCTTCTAGCGTAAAAAGCGGTAGCGATCGTGAATTTGCTAAGATATTAGAAGGATTAAAGCATAACAAAGTAAAGATTGCTGAATTTTTAAAACAAAGAGTTGGCTCTGGGGATTGGGATTTATCAGAAACTAATGTTCGACTTGATGATGAAGAAGCAGGAACAATAGATATGGTTTTTTCTTGCTTAGAAGGCAAAAAAGAAAAATACATATTAGTTGATGTGTCAGTCCCTCATTTAGGAATTGGTCAGAAATATGTTCTTCCAACTCAAGCTAAAGTATTTCAAAAGCAACGTGAAGTTCCTGCTACAAGAATAAAAAAGGCAATTATACTTGTTAGAAAAGGAACAGAAACGATAAGCGTTCAATCTTTGAAGATTCGCTGTCCTATCATTGAAATACAGATTGAAAACATTCTAAAACAAACCAAAACAGAATCGACAAGATTTATAGCAAAAGAAAGAATAGAAAAATTATCTCGACAAGATGCTACTGTTGAAAAAGAAAAAATAGTTGTTAAAGAAGAAAATAACGATAATTATAAGCAACAAGAGTTAGAAAACAACGAATATCAAGAAGAAGAACCTGTTCAAAACAAAAAAGGCTTTTCAGATCTTTCAGAAGATTTGCTTTATGCGTTAAAAGAAGCAGTAGTCCATGAAACACTTTCTACCACATATAAAAGAAGCAATAAATATATTCGTAGAGGTTTGTGGCACTGGATTGAAAGAGAAATAATGGATCCTAACGTCCATTTTTTCCTTATAATCCTTTCTAGTATATATCAAAGTAAGACAGGTGAAATACTTAGCAAGAAATTTAGATCTATAGACAGTTATATTTCTAATCCAGATACTGTTATTAACGCTATATTTTCAAGAGAAAACGCCTTAGCAGATGAAATAAAAAGAAATTCAGAAAGACATAAAAAAGCTTTGACAAAATTCTTGGGTTGTTTTAGTCAGACACCTCCATTTGAATACCTTAAATCTGTGTTTTTGAAAGAATTTAGAAGCAGCGGTGATGGCTTAAAATCTAGAATGTCTGTTTTTACAACATTGATGCAACTATTAGCTAGATGTGGTTTTGAAGGTGAGAAAGAAATTAATTACCCTCTTGAAATTCTTGATGAACTAAAGGTTTTCCAAGGTATAATGTGTGGCAACTACGACACGCTCCGCACAGATAATGCTTCAAAAAAATTAAAACATTTAGTTCCTCAAATAGAATGGGAAGCAGATGATATTTACGCTCTACGCGATCAGCTTGCAAAAATTCTTGGATTACCAAGTAATGAGTTTAATCTTAATGCCTATTTGCCACAAGCTTTTGTTCAAGATGCAAAAAATATGGCAGAAAATAGAAAAGAAGCATTAAAGCAAAATTCATTGAGTAAAGAAAATAAAAATATTTCTACAAGAAAAAATACCACAGAAAATACAGAAGAAAATCAACAAGAAACAGCAACAAAACTTAGCCGTTCTGAAAGAATGGCTTTACAAAAACAGGCAAAATTGGAAAAACAAGCCGCCAAAAGGAAATATGATGATGAATATATGCCTAAAAAGCATCATCAAAATGACGACTATGATATGCCAATGCTCACAGAAAATGGCGATTTTCTTACTGAAGAAGCTTTAATGGAACGAAGCGAACAAGACAGACTTCTTCCACAAGAAATGGATGACGAAGAAGTTAAAAGAATCCTCGACGATCCTTACGCATATACAAAGCCAACTTCTAAACGATTTCCTAACCTAGAAATCCAAGAATTAGAAGACAATAATGAACCAGAAGAAAAAATAATAGAAGAAGAACCTGAAGAAATTCGTCCTCAAATCACTGACAATGAACGTTCAAGAGAAAGAAGACGTTCTCGTTATGCTGATGTCGATGAGTCAAGACACAGGAATTTTGAAAACTTTGGCGGAATAGACGAAGAAGATCCAGATGTAATCAAACTTAGCCTTGCTTTGGCACGTCAAGAAGAAGCACAAGAAGAAAATCAAGAAAAAGACAATGAATCTTATGAAAATTACTTCGGTAATAAAGAACAAGAAGAAGATGATGATTCATTATATGAAGAAGCTCCTACTAAAACCATGATAATGCAAGGCGGTTTTAAACCAAAACCTTTAAGTAGAAACATTTCTTCTAGTAGAAAAGACTCCCCACGAAAATCTAGCTTCCACCATAGATCAAATAACGATGGAAGAAATGAAAATCGTAGTAGTAGATCTAATTCTAGTAGAGGTAGTCGCTCTAGCCGCAATAGTTCGAGTGGAAGCTATAGAGATTCAAAAAAATACTATCCACAAAGAAATAATAGCTTCAGAAGAAGTTCATCAAGAAGAGATAGAAGAGACTAATGAAAATCTTAGAACTTTATACTGTTAAAAGAGCTATCTTTATGTTTCTAGTGATGTTTCCTATCCTAGTCATACTAGAATATACAGGAAACACATCAACTACTATTACTATGATTCTAGCTTGTGTAACTGCTGGAGTATCAGTAGTATTATTTCCTGACCCTGCTCATTTGAAAAAATTAGAAGAAGCTAAGAAAAATGAAGCCCCCAACAAGTAATATCGTTGTTGGGCTAGACCTTGCTGAAAAAATGGGTCTATGCGTTATTGATGGTGCTACAAAACAACTCTTGTTTAGTAGCACCGTTAAACTTAGCAAAACAAGTAGCGAAAGCCGATTGATTCACCTACATAAGCTTTTAAACAAAGTCTTCGAAAAATTTTCGCCAAACGAAATCGCTATAGAAGATGTTTTCCTTCCAGCAAAAACCTCTCACAGAACCCCTATTTCTCTAGGTGAACTAAGAGGTGTGGCACGTTTATGTGCAGCCGAAAACAATTTGCCTGTTTTTTTCTATCCACCAAGAAAAGTTAAGCAAACTATAACAGGTTATGGAAATGCTAGCAAATCAGATGTGATTAATTGGGTTAAAGGGGAATTTAATATAGAAGTCAAAGATGATAACGAAGCAGATGCGATTAGCATCGCTTGGACACATATTATTTGCCGACAATTTGAAAATAATCTTTGAAATATTGCTAAAAAACCTTTTTATAGTTTATACTTTAATTTATGATAAAAAAAAGTAGTAATTCAACCTTATCTAATGAAGAAGCTCTAGAATACCTATTAAAAGCATCGCATAAATTTTTGCCTCATACAGAATTTATTCCTTTAAAAAATGCCTATAATAGAATTCTTGCTGTAGATGTGTTTTCAGACATAAATCTACCTGGAGCGAATACCTCATCTAGAGATGGTTATTGTCTTAAAGTTTCGCCTAAAAAGGTTTTTTATGAACAAACCACTTTAAAAATACTTCATAAAGAAATTCATGCTGGTCATACAATAAACTCATTAAAATTTGGAGAATGTGCATATATTGCAACAGGTGGTATTTTACCAGAAGGAGCAGATAGCGTTGTTCCTTTTGAATCTGCGGAATTAAACGAAAATAAAACTGAAATAATATTAAAAGCTCCTATAGAAAAAGGTGATTTTGTAAGACCGACTGCATCAGAAATGAAAATTGGAGAAAAAATAGCGGCTAAGTTTTCTAAAATTAATCCAGAATTGGCAGGAAAAATTGTTTCTGGAGGAACTTTTATTGTCGAAGTTTTCAAAAAGCCTATAGTGGCTATACTTACCTCTGGGGACGAAATTGTTCTTCCTTGGGAAAAACCTGAACCTTGGCAAGTTAGAACATCAAACCCTACAGTAATGGCTATGTTAGTTGAAAAATATGGTGGTGAATGTCTAGACTTTGGAATAGCCAAAGATACTGGTGACAATATGTTAGATCTATTTACTAAAGCAATTAAAACTGCTGATGTAATAGTTACTAGCGGTGGAATAGCCATGGGAAGACATGATCCTGTAAGAAATATGTTTTCAAAATTAAACATAGAATCTGTTTTTCAAAAATATGGGAGTCATTATAGACCAATATTTTATTCTGAATACCAAAACAAGCCAATTTTTGCTCTGCCAGGCACTCCACAAGGAATGTATAGAATCTTTGAGAAATTTGTTGGGCCTTATTTGGAAGAAATGGTTGAGAGAAGAATTGAGAATTGAGAAGTGAGAAGTTTATGAAAAAAATTATTAAATACATTATATCTATTAGTTTGTTGCTTGTTCCATTAACGGCTGAAGCGATTGAAAGGCTTGTAGTTACTTTTCCATTAAGCTTTGGGCTTGTATATATAATGGGCTTAAGCGACAAAGTAGTGGGTATGCCGACACAAAAATTGAGAATAAAAGATGGGAAATTAGGTCCTTTTTATTCGCATTATTCCCCTAACCTAGCTTCTGCAACCGATATTGGTTTTACAGGAGCTGTAAATATCGAGACCGTCATAAGTTTACAACCTGATTTAGTAATCTCTTCTGAAACAATTACAGGTGCAAAAGACAATACTAAACTTTTAAGAGAAAATGGAATTAAAGTTCTAGAAGTTAAAGCAGGTATGGGAACTGTAAAAGATTGGTTGGATACCGTAAAAAAATCTTGTTCAGACGCAGGTTTGTCTCACAGAGCAGAAATATATTGTAGTCTTTGGGAAAAGAATCTTAAGATAGTTAATAAGCATTTGGCAAAAATACCACAAAACAAAAGAGTTAAAGTAACTTTAATAAATTCAAATGGTGGAAATATAACTGTTCGTGGTTCAAGAAGCACATTTTGTATAGATTTGATAAAATTAGCTGGCGGAATAGTTATGGAAGGGAAAGAAGACCCTAGAGATTCTGCCGCCTGTGCCGAATTAGTTTATAAATTCGATCCTGATGTTGTTATAGATGATTTTTCAACAACCAACAATATACCATCTTGGATAAATCATTTAACAGCAGTAAAAAATGGTAGAGTTTACCCAATTCCTTATGATGACAAACAAGCATGGATAACAATATGGACTTTTAATACATACTCTCCATTAGGATTATTGTGGTTAGCAAAAAATTTCTATCCAAAAGAATTTGATGATGTAAATTTAGAAAAAGCACACGAAGAATTTTGTGTTTCCATCTTTGGAAGTAACTTTATTAGCAAGAGTGATAAATAATGAATAAAAAACAAATCGGCAAACTTTTTATATTAGGTTATCAAGGTGAAGAACCTTCTAGTGAATTTCTCTCATTCGTAGAAGAATGGGGAATTGGCGGCGTTATAGTTTTTGCTAGAAATCTAAATGACCCCTTACAACTTCCAAAAAATCTAAAAAAAATAGAAGAAGCAGCACAATGCAAATTGTTTACTGCGATAGATCAAGAAGGAGGCTTAGTATTAAGGATACTAAGCCACGGCAGTCTCTTCCCTTCTGCCATGGCTCTTGCTGCAACAGGAAGCACTGAACTAACAAAAAAATGCTATCAAGCAATAGGCGAAGAAATGCTTTCTCTTGGACTAAACTGGAATTTAGCTCCTGTTTTAGATATAAATCATCCTAGTAATCCAGGAATCGGAGCTCGCTCTTTCTCCGACACTCCTGAAAATGTCGCAAAATATGGCATAGCTGCCATTAAAGGATTGCAATATGCTGGCGTTATGGCTTGTGCAAAACATTTTCCTGGCAAAGGTCATGCACAAAAAGATTCACATCTAACTTTGCCAACAATCCCCTACTCTGCCGAAAGATTAAAATCTTTTGAACTTTTCCCATTTATAAAAGCGATAGAGAATAATGTTTCTGCAATAATGACATCTCACGTATTTTTCCCTGCTTTTGAAAAAACAGAAAATTTACCGATAACCCTTTCAAAATCTGTATTGACTGATTTGTTAAGAAATGAACTAGGATTCAAAGGTCTTGTAATCACAGACGATCTAGAAATGGGTGCTATTACAGAATCTTATGGAATTGCTCAAGCAGCATTAAAATCATTTTTGGCAGGTGCAGACCAATTGTTAATCTGTCACACCTTAGAGCAACAGAAACTCGCTGCAGAAACTCTATTAAAAGCTGTTGAAACCGATTCCTTAGCATCTTTCAGATTTGAAGAAAGCTTACAAAGAATAAACCAAGCCAAATCAAAACTTTCCAACGAGAACAAAAATAAAAGTAATATTGATGAATTAAAAGCAAAACATGAAGATTTGATTAGGATAATATCTGAAGAATCAATCAAATTTTTATCTATAGATTCAAATGCTATTCCTATAAAAAATTCATCAGATACCCTTTTTGTTTTACCTTTAATTTCATCTTTGGTTCAAGTTGAAGAAGAACACAAAGACAAAAGTCTCGCAAATATTATTAAAAATGAATTTTCACAATGTCTGATTTCGATTTATGATCCAAAAGCGACAAAGGAACAAATTTTGGCTGAAATAAATAAATTTAAAGCACAAAATATTGTTTTTATGACTTATAACGGTCATTTATTCAAACAACAACTAGAGGCAGCTAGAGAAAAATCAAAAGATTGCAACAATATAACTATTGTTGCTTTACGTAATCCTTACGACCTTTTTGAATGCGACTTTGCCAAAACAAAATGTGCAACTTTTGGATTCCGAACTCCAGCAATAAAAGCATTGTTAAACGTTTTGAAAGGCAATCTCAAACCTTCAACAAATAATTGGCCAATATCCTCATTAAGTGAGTAAAATATGATGGTAAAAAACGACAACATCTGTGAATTTGATAAAAGACCTATCGGAGTAATAGTAGAATGTATTATTGTTTTTATTATAGTATTACTATTTGTTGCACTAACACCCCAACCTCATTTTTGTCATAGAGACAGACATGGGGAACAAAAAAAATGTTTTAGAAATCAGAATATTCTTATAGTAGCTGTTGAAATGTATAATTTGGATTGTTCTCAAAAAATAGAATATATTGATTCCAAAACTTATGATGTCTTAATTGAAAGATTGTATTTAAAAGAAGATTTTTTTGACCTCTCTGATTGTAAATATTTTAGCGAAGGCAATATTTCTGATGAAGGTTATATTTATTGTAAATATCACGGATCTCAAGGACATGAAGATAAAGCAACAGATTATGAAAGAAAAGTAATATCAAAAAAAGACAAAAGAGATGCTATAATAAATAAAATGATTATTTGTGCTTTTTGCCTTGTTGCACCGATAATAATGTTTGCTTTGTCATTAATACCATTCCCTTCTTTTCATTTATTTTCAAAATAAAACAAAATCAGTAAAAAAAAAAATCCAGACTTCCAAATTTTAGAAGTCTGGATTTTTTATTAAATCTTAAATCTTAAATCTTATATCTTATATCTTACTATTATATTTCTGTTTCATTAGCTATTTCTTTTTCGCATTGTTCAATCAATGTTCTAAGATTATCCGTTTCCATACCTGCTGGATTAGCACTTATGAAACGATTTGCGGCATCAATGGCATCTCTAAACTGTCTTCTTCTAGCATAAATGATTGCCAAATTGTAATAAACTTGAACGAATTTAGGATCAATTTCAAGAACTTTCATATAGGCTGCAATAGCTTCATTTATGCGTCCCTTTTCAAATTCTTCAGTACCAATATTGAAGAAAGCGGCAGCATCAGTTGGATTAAGCTCAATAGCCTTTTTCCACAATTCGATAGCCTGATCATACATACCTTTGTTGTAGTAAGCAATACCAAGTTTGTTGCGAGCTTCTGAATCTTGAGGATTATATTTGATAACTCTTTTCCATATATCAATAGCTTTATCATACATTTCACGGTTGTGATAAGCAGTTGCAAGGTTAGATAGAATATCAGAATCTTCTGGTTTGTATTTAAGAGCCTTTTCCCAATATTCAACAGCCTTGTCGAAAAGTTCCATCTTAATATATGCAATACCAAGCTTGTTGTAGAGTTCACCATTTTCTGGAGTAATTCTGATTGCATCTTCCCATTCAGTAATAGCCTGATCGAACATATTCTTTTGGAAATAAGCAATACCCAAATTGTTGTGAGCATCAACATCATTTGGAGCTAATTCTATAACTTTTCTCCAAGAAAGAATAGCATCATCCAACAAGCCCTTTTCATCATAAGCATTACCCAAAACAAAATATGTATTTGGATTATTAGGATCTAACTCAATAGTCTTCTTCCAATTTTCAATAGCATTATCTAGTTTGCGTTTCTGACGATATGCGTGACCGAGTTTAAAATACAAATCTGGGTCATTAGGATTAAGGCTCTTAGCTTTTTCCCATTCATCAAGAGCTTCATCGAAGCGCTGTAAATTATAGTAAGCAATACCTAGATTATGATGAGCTTCAAAATGGTCTGGATCAAGTTCTATAGCTTTCTGCCATTGGAAAATAGCTTCTTGAGTTTTGTTCAATTTAGAATATGCAATACCTAATTTGTGGTGTAGCTGAGAATCGTCTGCCACATAAGAAATCGCTCGATTCCAGAATTTTGCTGCTTCAAGGTATTCCTCTAAACCACAGTAAGCATTACCAATCTTTTCACAGATATCTGCGTCTTCGCTACGTTTTTCTCTAACAGCATTCCAATAGTAAATTGCTTTTTGGAAATTGCCAGAATTATATTGAGCAACACCCAAATTAAAGTGAGCTTCTACATCATTGGGGTTAATAGAAATACATTTTTCCCAACTGGTGATTGCTTTTGGCAAATCGTCAAGTTTGCCATAAGCAGAACCCAATTTGAAGTAAACTTCAGAATTTTCTGGAGTTATTTCAAGAATTTTCTGCCAAGTTTCAATAGCTTCACGATGTTGATTTAGTTTGCTATAAGCATTACCGAGGTTGTTATATATTTCTGGTTGTCTTGGATTGAGGGAAAGTGCCTTTTTCCATTCTTCAATAGCCTGTGGATACATTTCAAGACGATAGTAAACTATAGCTAAATTGTTGTGAGCTTCTGAATTTTTGGGGTTAAGCTCAATAGCTTTTGTAAAAGCAATAACAGACTTGTCGTCAAGACCTTTGTTATAATATGCAACACCAAGTCTAAAGAATATGTCTGAATCTTCAGGATTCAAATTAGAAGCTTTTTCCCAAAGATTAATAGCTTGATCTTCTTTGCCTAGATTATAATAAGCTATACCTAATTTAAAATGTATTTCAGGATCATGGGGACGAACTTCAAGACATTTTTCCCAATATTCGATTGCACGCATATCTTCGCCTTTATTATAATAGGCGATACCAAGATTATGTAGAACTTCATAATTTTGTGGATCTAACGAAACAGCTATTTCCCATTCTTTTAAAGCTTCATCAATACGATTTAACTGATAGTAAGCAACACCAAGTTTAAACCTTGCTTCGCTATTCTGTGGGTTTTTCATCAAGGACTGAACCCATTCGTTAATAGCTTGTTCATACTGTCCTTTAGTATAATAAGCAATACCAAGATTATAATGGGTATTGGCTTCGTCTTGTAAGTAAGTTCGCTTCATAATGCCTCCAAAAACTATATTTTACTTCGTTTACTTAGTTATATGTTGATAAAGGCTGACAGTGATATTATCAGATCCGCCCTTTTCATAAGCTGCTTTAACAAGTTGGTTTGCTAATGCTTTTAAATCAGTACCTCTTGGATTATAGTTTTTCTTAAAAATATCATTAATAATCGTTTTTTCTAAGACACCACAAAGACCATCGGTACAAAACATTATTATATCACCATTTTTTAGGGGTACTTCTTTTTTATCAACTTTTACAGGAGCTCCATTACCTGGTCCGAGAACTCTTGTTATTATATTCTTTTGAGGGTGTCTGAACGCTTCATCGGCAGTTATTTTACCTTCATCGACATACTGCTGGACAAGAGAATGATCTTTTGTCAACTGATCAAGACCTTTTTTATTGTAACAATAACCACGGCTATCGCCAACGTGACTTAAAAGAAGACTGTCGTTTAAAACAATACCTGCAACAATTGTTGTTCCCATTCCATACAAGCTCTGATCTTCCATTCCTTCTTTATATATATGGAAATGAGCCATCTGAATATATCTGTCTATATGGTCTAGCAACACAGCATTTTCGTATTTTTGCCCTTTAACAAAAAAATCATCGACAATAGAATTTTTCATTGTTTTAACGGCTAAATAAGAAGCTCTCTCACCTGCTGGTCCTCCCCCCATGCCATCGCATAAAAGCATAACCATCATTTTATCGAAGCTTCCATCAGGGTTACATGATTCAAACGCAAATGACTCGGCATAATCTTCGTTATTTCTTCTAACTTTGCCTATATCACTAAGTGTGAAAAAAATCATCCTATTCCCCCAAAAAGTAGTCTAAACATTTTATATTCTTTATCCTAGTAAGTCAACCATAAACTTTAATCAAAGCTAATTATGGATAAAATTTTAGATTCTGAATCAATATTGTCTTCACTGCTATTATTTCCCAAAAGTCTATTTCTAAAATCATTTTGGTTATAATTATTCATTTTATATCCATTCAAAACTAAGTCTAAGTTTAGCAAGATTTTTATATTCTATACGATAAAAAACTTTAATGCAATTATTGAAATATAATAAGACAGGGCAAACGCAAACTTTTTATTTTGTTAATGAAGTTTTTAAAGATATTAATTTCTATAATGATAGTGAGACGCGAGACTTTTTTCTCCGAATAAGACCCGTTCCCTCAAAGATTATTCAAGGCAGTTATCTACAGAGG
>CAJOQX010000097.1 GCA_905236865.1 Candidatus Rifleibacteriota bacterium | reverse complement strand
CTTGAATAATCTTTGAGGGAACGGGTCTTATTCGGAGAAAAAAGTCTCGCGTCTCACTATCATTATAGTAAATTACTATCTTCAAAAGTCTCATTAACAAAAGAAAAAGTTTGCGTTTACACTATTAACGAAATTAGCCATCTTTACAATTATAAATTATAGATTCATAAAGTTTTTCATATTTATTTAGACATTTTTTCAAAGAATAATTTTGAGCAATTCTTTCTTTTGCTTTTATTCCCATTGATATTATATTTTCATCATCAATATTTAAAAATTTGATTATTGCTTTTGAAAGTTCTAAAACATCTCTGACAGGAACAACAAGACCTGTATTTCCTATAATGTTTGCTGACTCACCTGCGTTTGTCGATATACATGGAGTTCCGACACTCATAGCTTCAACTATAACATTTGGAAAAGCTTCTGAATATGATGATGAAACTAAAAAATCCGCTCCTGCCATAAGTTTTTCAATATTAGATTTATTTCCTAAAAGCCGTATATGTTTTCTTATGCTTAGTTTATCAGCAATATCTATTATTTCTTGATTAGTATCGTCTAATCCTTTTCCACAAAGAATTAAAACCACATTAGAGTATTTGTCAAAAGCTAGTTTCATCGCCTCTAACAAAGTTAAATAATCTTTTTCTGGCGAATAACGACCAACATTTATTATAATTTTGTAGTCATTAGGTATATTATATTTTGCTCTGATATTAGCTTTTGATTGCCTTTTATCTATATCTGGAACAATAAATCCATTATTAATAACAACAGATTTTTCATTTGGGTAATTATAACTCAAATGGCTAATTAGAGAATTTTTAGAACAATATACTTGAGTATTATTTGATATTCTTGAAATAAAAGCACCAAAAATTGCAGAAATTCTAGTTTTAAAAGAACCTTTATTAGGATTACCATGTCTAATACTATTTATTACTGGTGTATTTCTAAAAAATAAGGAAAGCATATTTATCAAATTATTTGAATGATAAAGCCATGTATGGATAGCCACAGGTTTTATAGATTTTATTTTTTTTACCAGTTTTAGAATACTAATTATAGCCTTAAAAAGGGAAAAACTTTTTGGAATATTTAGTGTTTCAACTTCTATACCTACATTTTTAAAGTCTTTTGCTAAAAAACCTAATTCAAAAAGAGTGATAATTCTATGTTTAAACTTTCTATTATTTAGATCAGAAAGAATTTTTAACATACTTCTTTCTGCACCACCAACATTTAAATCGCCTATTATATGTAAAATTGTTGGTATCTTTGCAGAAACGCTATCAGTTTCTTGTTTTTTTATAAAATCTATATCTTTTATTATTTTTTCTGCTCTTTTTTTCCAGGTATAATTATTTTTAAACTCTTCAAAAGCATTTCTTGATATTTTTTCCGCCAAATCAGAATCATTAAGAAGTAATTCTATCTTGTTTTTCCAATCTACAATATTATCAAAATCTGCTAATAAAGCTGTTTTGTTATCTGTTAATATTTCTTTTATAGCAGGAAGATTTGTAGCAACAATTGGTCTTTGAACTGCCATATATTCAAATATTTTAAGTGGCGACATCCATTTTGCCAAATTTCTTTTTTCATGAATTTCAGAAAAAACTTCATTAGAGTATGGTGCAAGTAAAATATCACATTCTCTTAGGAAAATCGGAATTAGAGATGGTTGTATATAGCCTTTGAAAGAAATATTGTCTAACTTAGTTGTTTCTTTCAAGTTTTGAATTTGTCTTTTAGAACCACCAGCAACAACGAAGTTATAATTAGGCATAACTTTAGCAATTTCGATAATTTTTTCTATTCCTTTTCCTTCATAAAGGCTACCTGCATAACCTACTATTAACGGCATTCTAGATTTTTTATCTGTATCTAAAGATAATTGAAAAGGTATCTCTGCCCCATCAACAGCCAGTATTATTTTTTCAGGGTGTTTTTGAAATATTTCAAAATTATTTTTATAATAATCAAATAATGCTTTACTTATTACTACAAGGCTTTTAAAACATTTTCTTGTAAACAAAAAGTTTTCTAGTGGCTTTCTTTCTATAACTGGTGCTACATGACTTTCAAAAATTATTGGTCTTTTCAAAGACAAACAGGCTAACAAACCATAAATATTTCTTCCATAAACTAAATCAGGCCGAATATTTAATTCTTTTATTTTTTTTAATAACTTATAAGCGTATTCTAAACCACCAACAAAGCGTAAAGAAGAAGATTTTATATTGTATATAGAAAAATTGTTTTTTATTCCATAATATTTTTTTATATAGTTTTCCGTATACTTTGGCTCTAATTCTGTAGTTTTTCCAAACAATACTACAGAGTGTCCTAATTCAGAAAAAGCATCGCACATTCTAATTACTTGAATAGAATTTGCTTTTTGAGATGGAATAATAGAGCTTGATATATATAGTATCTTCATTGCTTTATTTTAACATATAATTATATTAAAAAAAATCTTGTTACACCACTAAAACTCTGCTACAAATATAAATATAATTACGTTTTTATGGGAGAAAAACAATGTCTTTTTCAAACTTTTTCAAGAAAACAGCCACAGCAGCAATGGCTTTTTTATGTTTGTCTGGGAATTTGGAAGCAGCTAATAACAAATTAAAGATACACTATACAAGACCGGATAAAGTTTATGATAATCTCGGAATTTGGTTCTGGGACCACGTTAAAACTCCCTCTAAAGATTGGCCTACAGGGGCTACAAAACCTGCTGGAAAAGATAAATTTGGCATATATTTTGAAGTTACATTAAATTCTTCCCCATCACAGGTTAGTTTTTTAATTCTTGATATGAAGGAAGGCAAAAAAATAGAAGAAAATAAAACAGTCTATTTGACAGATAAAAGAGATGTCTGGATTAAAGCGAACGACAACAATGTTTATGATTCTTCTGATTTAAAGTTGAAAGCCTCTTTAAGGCAGGCGATTATTACAGATAAAAATCTTTTAAAAGTGACTTTCAACATAATGGATGGAATTGATGTTGAAAAGTTGGTTGACCAATTAAAAATAACAGGTTCAGACAAAAAAACGATAAAAATTTCATCAGTAACAATAAAAGATTCTAACTATGCAATAATAAAAACTGATTCTTCTTTAGTTGATAAAATACCAATAAATGTCAAATATGACGGAAGAAAAGTAGATGCGACTCTTGATTGGAAATATATAGACAAAACCTCTGCTTATTATGGTGAAGATTTGGGTTGTAATTTGGTTGGTGGAGATGCCATTATAAAATTATGGGCTCCATTAGCTGAAAAGGTAGATATAATCCTCTTTGATAAAGATAATCAAAATAAAGAACTACTTAGAAAAAAATTACACAAGATGGATAACGGTGTTTGGGCAATAGTTCTTAGCGTAAAGAATTTTGAAACTCATAATTATTTCACAGATTCATTGAGAGGTTTTTATTATCAGTTTGAAGTAAAAAATCCAGGGAAAGCACCTGTTAGAGTTCTCGATCCTTATGCTCGCTCTATGGCACCTGTAACAGTTAATTCTGACGCTTCAGATGGCGGTTCTAGCAAAGATTTGGTAGGCAAAGCAGCAATAGTTGATTTAAAAGCTATAAAACCAGAAGTAACACATATCAAGATTGATAATTACAACAAGCGTGAAGATGCCATTATTTATGAAGTTCATGTGAGAGATTTCACTTCTGACCCACTTATTGATGAAACAAGAAGTGGAAGATTTGGCAGTTTTAAAGCTTTTATTGGAAAACTGCCATATTTGAAAAGCTTAGGCGTTACCCATATCCAGTTACTTCCAATTATGGCGTGGTATTACGGTGATGAAACCAAAATGGGTATTCCTGAATACGAATATAAAGCTAGACATTGCAACTACAATTGGGGCTATGACCCACAAAACTATTTTTCTATTGATGGTGCTTATTCTGAAAATCCAAATGAAGCTGAACTTAGAATAAGTGAGCTTAGAGAATTAATCAATGCCATTCACGAAGAAGGAATGGGAGTTATTCTTGATGTAGTATATACTCACATGGCAAATGCTACTTTCTTAAATAACATTGTTCCTGATTACTATTTCTTCAAAGATTCTAACGGTAACTTTGTTGGTGATTTCGGAAATAATCTTGCCACAACAAGAAAAATGGCTTCAAAGCTTATGATTGACTCTGTTAAATATTGGTTTAAAGAATATGGAATAGATGGTATGCGTTGGGATATGATGGGTGATGCTACTGCCGATTCTGTTCAAGCCGCATTTAACGAAGCTAAAAAAATCAATCCTAATGTTATTTTCATTGGTGAAGGTTGGCGAACTTTCAAAGGCGATAGAGAAGACCCATCTTTAGCAGGTAAAGGTGCTGATCAAGGCTGGCTTTATAAAACAAAAGATGTCGGTTCTTTCAGCGATGAAATGCGTAACGAAATGAAATCTGGCTTTATGAGCGAAGGTGAACCTCGTTTTATCAGTGGTGGAGCAAGAAATATCAAACAGATTTTCGCAAATATAAAAGGGCAACCGACTAATTTCAAAACTTCAACTCCTGGTTCAGTTGTTCAATATATCGAAGCTCACGACAATTTAACAGTATTTGATGTTGTCGCAAAAGCTACAAAGCTCGATCCAGAAATTCTTGATAATTATATAGAATTACATAAAAGAATTCGTTTAGGTCTTGCTTTTGTTCTCACATCTCAAGGAACAGCTTTTATTCACGCTGGTCAAGAATATGGAAGAACAAAACAATGGCTTGCAAACGGTGTTCCAGAACAAAAGTATTTTAAGTTTACAGACAAAGATGGAAACGATTTTATTCACCCATATTTTATTCATGATTCTTATGATTCTTCTGACGCTATCAACAAATTTGATTGGAAAAAAGCAACAGATGGTGAAAGTTCTCCAATAAGCGTTGAAACTGTCGAATATACTAAAGGTTTAATTGAATTGCGAAAATCTTCTGATGCCTTTAGATTAGGCACAATTGAAGCTGTTGACAATAATGTTAAACTTCTTGAGGTTCCAGAAATAAAAGAAGAAGATTTGGCTATTGCTTATTCTTGCCATTCATTACTAACAAATGAAACTTACTATATATTGGCAAACTGTGACAATCAAAAACGAACTTTCACTTTAAGTGAAGATTTAACAACGGGTGAAGTTGTAGTTGATGCTAAAAAAGCAGGTGTAATGAAGATTAACAAGCCTGAAGGTTTTGTTTTAACAGCAAATAGTATAGAACTAGAACCACTTACTGTTGTAGTAATACGTAAATAAAAAGACCAACTCGATCAGCAATCTGACAGCTCCCCCAACAATGCAAAAGCATTTTGGGGGAGCATCGTTTTTTTAGATGCTCCCAAAGTTTAGCTGGGAAGCTGGCGAGCAATAGTGAGACTGAAGGGGGGCCTAAAGGCTCCACTTGGAGGACTGCCAACAGGAGGTTGTCGTGCAAGCGAGCGACAGGAGGTCAGCGAGTCGCTGAGCTGTCAGACGAATGTCTGACTGAGGGGTGACCGAACTAGAGTAAGCCATAGTTATTTGGCAAATAATACGCTATCGCTAACCTGTGTATACTCTGGTTAGGGCATCTTCACCTTTCCGTTTTCCGTTTTCAGCTTTCAGTTTCCCTGTTGCCACTTTAGCTTGGGGAATTGCCCTTCAGCTAGACCAGACCACGCATCTGTAGACCAGTCTAGGGCATTGAAGTAGCCGTTGGAAAGGTAGTTGTGGTTGGTTTCATCGGGGCTATAGATATATGAGTAACCACCTAACTGAGAATAATAGAGCGGAACAGAACCTTGTTCATCCTCTGGATTATATGGGTGATAATTATTACTGTCATAAGTATAGCCTTGAGAAACATTAATAGTCACAGAAGTAAAACTATTGGTGCTGTTCTGGTAATTAGGATTATTGAACTGAATACTTCCACAAAGACCACCAACATCACCAACCGTTGTTGATTCTATACTGATTGTTCCCTTAGAGTAACACTTAGTAAAGTAGGCGGTATCAGCACTTACAACCCCAAAAAGTCCACCAACGCAATAGGGTGCGTTATATTGATCCATTTCCAAAGCTGTAATTGTGCAGTCAGAATAAGAGTTTTCAATAATACAATTACTTAAAACACCAACCAAACCGCCAACGCAAGATCTACCTTCGACTTTGATAGAAGCATAAGATTCTGTGATGCTGCTGTTTCCACTATCAATAAAATGACCTATCAAACCACCAACATCAAAACCTGAGTTTCCTACAGTTATTACACCATTAGCGGAAACAACAGAACAGCGTGAAATTTCAACATCAGTACAATCGCCTACAAGACCTCCAACGGCTGACGAGCCTTGAATGTTAATATTTCCCACAACATGAACATTAGATATTCTTGTGTTATCCATAGAACCTGCAAGAGCACCTAGGTATTCATGACCACCTAATATGCTGACATTCTCAATAGTCAGATTCTTAATCTCAGACTTATTTTCAATATCACCAGTAATAATACTAAACAAGCCTTTTGAAGAAGTTGTAGTTAAACCAGTGATTTTGTGATTGTTTCCGTCATAAATACCGATAAATGGTCTAAAAGGCTCTAAGCCTATAGTTGTCCAAGGTTCTGTAAGTGAGATGTCGTTCATCTGCTTAAAACAAGGCATTCCACTGTTTCCTTCATTTCTATATACATTATCGCAGACTTTTTGTAGATGAGCCTGTGTAAAGATGAGATAAGGGCTGTTTTCTGTGCCATTGCCTATTATATCCTCTGTCAGAATGTTAAAAGCCTTATTGACAGCAGAAATTGTAGAGTTATCATCGTCAGTAAAGCCAGTTATACCGAGCTGATAGGAAGTGACAACATCAAGATTAATGCTGAAAGTCAGAGTAGCAATTTTCCCATTACTGCTAAAAGAGAGATTAGCCAAATTGGGCAGTGCAGAAGAATTGAGCTGAATATGAGACCTAGCGGTTTCCTGATTTACAACTGCCTTTCCGAAATCAATGGTGTATACAGGTTGGAAAATGGTCTTGCCGTCGAGAATGGCAACTGTATTTGAGGAAGCCGAGGTGATTTCAGGGGTGACGTTCAGAGCAAGAGTACTGAAAGTCAGATTCTTGTCTGAAACCTTTTCCATTCCAGCAATAGCTATAGTATAGCCTGTATTGTATTTGAGGTTAGTTGCTGGCGTAATAGTCAGCACCCTGTTACTATAAGCGTAAGTGCTGATAGTCGAGGATGGAGTAATAGTAATCTTCGACTTGTAGGAGTCTTGCCAAGTGATTTCCTTGTTGAACTCAATCTGAATCTGACCGTTCACTGCGAAGTCGGTATCAGCAGACTTGAGGCTTGCTATGGCTTTAGCTTCCCAGTTGGCTGTAAAAGATTTAGCACCAGTAGAGCCTTTGATTATTTTAACTTCTAGTTGAGGAGTTGTCTGACCTTCATAAGTCCAGCCGAGGAAGAAGTAATCATCTTTGGTTGGGTTGGTCAAAGTTATTGTTTCTGTTTCAACTGTGTAAGTTGTCGGGTTGGGTGTTGCCAAAATAGCACCATCGGTGTTTTGGTAGGCAATATTGTAATTAATTGGTGTAAAGTTAGCAGTGTAAATTCTTTCACCTGTTGAGCCTTTGGCGATGGTAACTGTTGTGTTAGCTTTGCCTGTTAAACCAGTACCGCTCCAGCCTGTGAAGGTATAACCTGTTTTTGTGGGGTTATTAAGCGTAAATGTTTTGGTTTCTACAGTATAAGTAGCAGGGTTGCTCTTTGTTAGCTTACCACCATCTAAGTTGTAAGAAATATTATAAACTTCAACGCTAGTATCTGTGCCAGTTCCTGTTGATGAGCCTGTGTCTGTAGCTGCGCCAGTATTTGTATCTGTGCTAGTCGAAGTATTTGTGCTAGTGCTAGTATTTGTCGAAGTGCCTGTATTTGTATTCGTATTTGTATTTGTATTTGTATCAGTAGCTGTATTAGTGCTAGAACCTGTATCTGTAGAAGAAGGTTCGCTCGCCTTTTCCATTAAACTAAAAGAAAAAGCTTTCGCATAGCTGAAAGGAATAAGTTCATAACCATCAACCGCTTTACTACTACTGACTTCCATAAGAAAATCTGTCGAGAAATCGGTGATTTTCATACCTTTAATGTTGAGAGTAAAGCTATATTTGGCTTCGGCACTCATCGAACTACTATCAAGTTTTGCTATTTCAAAGCTGTGGGAATAGATATCTTTGCCATCAACAGTCTTATCTTTAGCCCCACTTGTCTTATAAGTGCATTTAACGCCGTTCACCTTGATGTCGGCAGGTTTTTCATCTTTACTCCTGTAAGTAATGCAGGCAATTAGGTCTTGGGGGTTGATTTTATCAAGGTTCAAACCTGTCAGAACAAAGTCAACCTTTAAGTCATCTAGGAAAGCACCATTTTTGTAAGTAATTGTAGCTGTGGAAGTTGCAGAAAGGCTGTCTGCGGTGATTATTTTGGTCTTATCTTCATTTTCTGCTTTTAGAGCGAATAGTGCAACTTGAACGTTTGCCCGATAAAGCGAGAAAGTGTAGCTTGGTTCTAGCATTTGGGCTTCTGCAAATCTTAAAGAATGGATATTTGAAACAACTGTTCCTGATTTTTCGAGTTTTGTGTAAGTCCAAGGGTCGTTTTCGGAATTTCTTACACCGACGTAGCAGATGCCTTCTGTGCCAAGATGGTTCGTGGAAAGAGTTACCATTATAGGCTTATTCAGAACTGAAACACCCTCTGCGTTTTCGTTTCCTTGAAGTGCTGAAATCATGTAAATATATATGTTTTGAGGTGTTCCAAGTGGGTTAAGCCCTGCGTTAGTAGTTTTAACTTCTTTGACGTTCAGTTTAACACCATTTTGAAAAGTACCGTCTTCAAAGGTAAAAGAAGTTATACCACCATCTTCGTGGTTGAAGGTTATAGGCTTATCGAGCTTGCCATCTGTGACAGTTGCTGAAATTTCATTGCTGCTGATTATATCACTTTTTGGAAATGGGGTGGCTGAACCACCGCCGCCGCCACATCCATAGAGAGAGACAAGAAGCATTGTTATCATAAAGAAACTTAGTAGTTTTTTCATAATTCTACCTTTGATCTGACACTAAGTATTTAAAAAGGTTATCATACATTTCTGGAGTTTCATGTTCAAATGGTGGTGGACCAGGCATTGCCATATTAATGTCGCTATCAGGGTATTGATAGTCTGTAAAGTTACAGCAACCAATCAAAACCGCCCTACCCTTTCCAACATTTTCCATAGCCATCATAGGAATACCAGAGCCTTTTTCATACATAACCGCTGGCTTTTTTGGAAAACCGTCAACGTTAAAAGTATCGTCATCGCCTTTAACAAGTATTGTTACATCGTCATTTTCGGTTAAACTTCTTCTATCACGATGAATTAGAGAACAAGAACCCCAGAATATGAGTTGCTTTACACCTTTCATAATCGGGCTATCACTCTTTACTACATGAGCGATAACACCCCAAGGTTTGTTAGTTTTGTTAGTCTGGTCATGTATCTGGTCATCGTTAAAACGCATTACTGCATTAGATAAATCTAAAACATGGTTAAGAGTTTCAGTACCCCTAAGTTTAGAAGAATCCCAAGCACAACCCATGACTAAATTTCCGCCATCTTTACACCACTGACTAAG
>CAJOQX010000096.1 GCA_905236865.1 Candidatus Rifleibacteriota bacterium | reverse complement strand
AGGTCTTCGGCATTGCTGAGAAGCCCAGCTACTTGCTTTTGGTCATCATTGGCCGGAAGTAGTTCTTTGAGAGTGGCAAGCAGTCTCCAAAGTGGTGAACTGCTTTCTGGTGCCACATTTTTAACAAATTCCAGTATTGGTGTTCTGTTGCCATCTCGATAAAGAAGAATAGCTCTGTGAGCCTGTGAAATCAAAGAATCTTCAGGCTTTGTTCCTTCTAAACTAGAGCGACCAAGATGTTCTTCAGCCATAGCAAGATGTATTTTCTTACCATCTAGCACTAACAGCTTATTTTGTTTTATGTCGTTAATATCTGCATTGACACCCACTCTTGTAAACTTTGTGGCGTCATCATAGTCGGTTTCACCAACTCCGTTCAACTGAAGCCAGCCAATGTAAAATTTAGTATAGTCATCACCCTGAACCCCTTTTAACAATGCGTTAAAAGCAGATGTTCTCGCCATTTCAAGAAGCTCTGCCACAGAAACTTCACTACCGTCGGCTTTTTCAACAGTCTGATATAAACCAAATTCGCTGACAGCCTGTCCGAAACAGGCAGTTAGAAGGTCTGCCCCTCTAAAGCCCATATCATAGAGGAATTCAACTTCTTCAGAAACTTTCTTTTCGATGTTTTTCTTTATTTCTTTATAATCTCCAAAACCCTGACGTTCAGAAGGTCTGCAAGCAACAGTAACAGAAGATTCCAAGAAAGCCTTATCGGTTTTTAAGGCACCTGTCATTTCTGTATCCATAGGCCAAGAACCAGTTATATTCATTCTTGAACCGAGAATGGAATTACATAGAGTAGTCCAGGCTTCTGTGCTTTGATGAGCAAACATAATGCTTACAATATCTGAAGTTTGTTGTTCTATAGAGTCGAATATCTGAGTTAGTTTGTTTTCAAAATGTTTTTTAGCTAAAATATCACTGGGTTTACCTTTTTCATCTAAATGATAATGTCTTAAAGCAGTACATTCATCCAACTTTGGAGTTAAAGGTGTGGCAAAAACCAATGGGTATATCCCAGCTAATGTTCGTTTTAGCCATACATAACAAAAATCAGAACAATCTGCATAAGCAATAGCATCATAATAGGGAGGATCTGTAACTACAGCAGTTAATTCTTTGGGTTTAAATTGATTTTTTTCACCACTTGAATAATTGGCAAAACTAGCAAAAAAACAATTATCTGATTCATTATTTAAAAAACTTATTATCCATTCTAAATGATTTAAGGCACTACCTGAACTTTGGCAAAATGGATCTGATTCGGGATAATCAAATGTCATTGAAATTGCTTGTCTACTCATTATACGAACTACAGTCTCCCTAGTAGTATCAAAAACACCAAAAGCAGTATTAACTAAGGCTATTCTGTCTATCCAAATGGCTAAATAACACTTTAAAGCCGCATCATAATCCTTATTATCAAATGATTCAGTAAGCTTTCTAAAATTTGATAGTAAATTACTAAGCATTAGTATTTGTCTATTTGAAAACATAGAACCAAAAGTTTCAAAGCCCCAAAAAGGAATTTTTATATTTCTGGAATCATTATTGGTTAGCTTTTCGTTTAATCTTTCTGTATTGCAAATATCAACTTTAGATAACTCTAATTCTTTTGAAGTAGGAAGTCTATATTGTTTTCCTCCAGTTCTTTCTTCTATTACAGCTAGAAGTCTTTCTTTTACCTTATGGTCTACAAAATATTGCTTTATGTCTTTTCCACTTGTAATTGCACCACAAATAGGGCAAGTCAAAGAACATTCTTTACTTTTTAAATAACCAACAGCATTAGTTGTTCCTTGAGCAATCTTAAAACTAATATTTTTTCCTTCAATAACGGGTTTTAAATAAACCTTTTTTTTAGGGGTATTACAAAGATAGAAACCCTTCAACAGAGGCACTTCCGCTCCACAGGAAGGATTAGAACACTTGGCAGTTCTAGCCCAGTAATATGCCACAGGTTTGTTACCATTTTCATCAGGTGGGTAGAGATAGCCAACTTCTGCTTCTGTCATAGCTAGAAGCTTTTTAGCATAAAATTCCACATCAAAGCATAATCTGTTGGGTATATAAATATTACCTTCATTGTCGGTTTTGATGTTTCTATCTTCTTCATTGATTAGTTTTAAAGCTTCTTCGCCATATTTAGATACAAATTCAGCTTTTGAATAGACTATGGGTTTTCCATATTTCTGGGGAAATTCGGCAGAACCCTTTTCTATAATATGTGCAACAGGGTTTATGTCGTTTCCATAGCTTCTACAGCCTAAACGAGCGGCTTCCAAAGGAATTGCTCCACCGCCAGCAAAGGGGTCAAATACAGATGGCATCTGATTTTGGAAGTTTTCTATAGCTTCTTTTAAGTTTTGTTCTAAAAAGTCTTTTTCTTTACTCGGCAGATGACGGTTTATAAGCGAATAAAGATTATCTTCTGCTTCTGTAATTGCATCAAAAGATTTGTTAAAAGCTTTATGCAGTTCATCGTAAGTTATATTAGGAGTCTTTCCGGCGTTGTAAGCTACAAAAATCAGTTCTCTGGCTCTGCGTAAAACCTTGGCATCGTTTTTGTTTTCCCATTTAATCAAAGAACCATCAGACAGCTGTTCTTTCGGAGGAGTAGACTTTCCCGCAATCATATTTTGCTGGCACTGGTCAGAAAATTTGCCAATAAACATCAGAAGTCTGTTGCGTAAGTTGTCTTCCAGTGGGTCAAATACTGCTGTGTAAGGAATATCT
>CAJOQX010000095.1 GCA_905236865.1 Candidatus Rifleibacteriota bacterium | reverse complement strand
GAGTAGTTCGTTGTAACGAGTTTTCTTTTTTTGTGTTTACAATTATTATCATATTTTTTATTTACTCCTATTGTGTTAAGTTATATAAATGTTATAACATTATAATTTGAACAAAGCTATATTTAAATATGAAGTTGGGTTAATACAACAAGAAAAATAGATTGTCACATCGCTACGCTCATAGCAATAACGATTTGGAAAGATAGATTTTTCTTTTAAATTAAGTGCAAGCAAGGAAAAGGTTGAAAGGGAAAAAATGCTCATAAAAGTAAATGATATAGAGCTTTACTATGAAGTTAAGGGGAAAGGCGAACCGCTAATAATGGTTCATGGCAATAGTGAAGATCATACTATATTTGATACTGCTTCTGAAATACTTGCCAATAACTTTACTTGCTATTTAGTAGATAGTAGAGGGCATGGTGAAAGCACAAAGACAAATAGTTTAGATTACAGAACAATGGGAGAAGATATTTATTCTTTTACTAAAGCTTTGAATTTAGATGGTTGTTCTTATTACGGACACGCTGATGGTGGAATAATCGGCTTAATCGTAGCTTCAAAGTATCCTGATCTATTTAAAAATCTTATTATAAGTGGAGTAAATACTAATCCAAAGGGAATAAAACCTTGGACTTATTATGCTTTCAAAATATTCAACTTTTTCCATCCAACAGCAAGATTTAAACTTCTATTGGAACAACCTAATATTACAGATGACGAGTTAAAACAAATTAAGAGTAGAACTTTAGTTTTGTCAGGAAATCATGATTTAGTATTAGAAGAACATATAAAACATATTGCTTCACAAATTCCAGAAGCTAGTTTAAAAATTATAGATGGTGAAGGTCTTGGAAGCTATGTAGTTCATCGGGAAAAAATAGCTCATCTAATTACAGAGTTTCTTAGACCAGATCTAGTTAATGAAAAAAGTAGCGAGATTAAAGAGAGTCTATAAAAGCTTTTAATAGTTTTTAACTTGTTTTTGTTGTAGTTGTTTTTTATTTTTTCATGTTATAATTGAGCCAAATCTATTGATGGAGAAAACTACTTGGATTTACAGTATTTATTATATTTACAAGAAAATATCCGAAACGAAACCTTAAACTCTTTTATGATGGAGATTTCTAATATAGCTATCAGTTTTTGGTTGTTAGCTGTTTTTATGTGTGTTTATTGGTGTGTAAATAAAAAAACAGGGTTATTTATTTTAGCAAGTTATTCTATATCTAGTATTGTCAATGCCATAGTTAAGCTTAGTTTCTGTATTTACCGTCCTTGGGTACGTGACCCTAATATAGTTCCTGCTACCATAGGAAATATCAATGCAAAAAAAACAGCTTCAGGCTATTCATTTCCAAGTGGTCACACACAAGTAATTACTTCATATTTTGCAAGTAGTGCTTTTATTGGTTGGTTAAAACATAAATGGATTTCTGTCTTATTTTTATTAGGCATCTTTATTGTCGCTTTTTCACGTAATTATTTAGGAGTTCATACTCCTCAAGACGTAATAGTGGGTTTTTTATTAGGTTCTCTATCTGTTTATTGGGCTTATTTGTTCGTTTATAGAACAAATCAAGATAAAAAAAGCGATATTAAACTATTTATATGGGCTCTAATAATAGGAATAGTAGCTATTTTATATTTTCTTTTTAAAAACTATCCAATAACTTTAGATGAAAAAGGTAATCCTATTGTAGATCCTAGAAATATGATGAAAGACGGGTTTTTAGGAATAGGTATTTGGCTTGGATTTAATTTTGGCTGGTTTATAGAAAAATATGCTGTTAATTTTTCTACTAAATGTTCGCTTGTTACTAAAATTATTAGGGCTATTGCTGGCGTTGCAACTGTTTACTTTGTCTACTATAAATTAGGCAGTTGGTATTATAGTTTAATGCCAAATTATTATGCAAGAATGTGCCAATGGACAAGTATGATGGTATATATATTAGCGATTTACCCTTTGATATTCAAATTTGTAGAAAAGTTTATTATTAAAGCAGATACAAAAGAATAAAGTAATAAAAAGGAAAACATCTACTTATGGAATTTCTTTACGTAATCCTATTATTCGCTATAATGACGGGAACAATGTTTTCTTTTATATATTTTTTGACAAAACTAACTAATCAAATAGAAGAAAATAGAAAAAAAGGAATAAAAGATTATTCTATTGCTAATAATTTCAAATATAATGAAAAAAGTATTAAATTTCCAAGCTTAATTAAAGATTTTGCTTTGGCTAATACAAGAACTGGAACAGCTCATTCATGGGGTGTTGAAACTAGTGGTTATATAGACGATATTGAGTTTTATATTGTAGAACATAGATATACTAAACATTCTGGCAATAAAAGCCATGTTAATATGGAAACAATTTGTCTTTTAAGAAAACCAAACCTAGAAATACCTGATTTTTATATTAGAAAGGAAGATCCTTTATTTGACGGTATTGAAAAACACTTTGGAATGCAAGATATTAATTTTGCCGAAGATCCTACTTTTTCTAAAAGATTTGTTTTACAAGGGAAAAATATAGAGGGTATTTGTAATTTTTTCGATAGTTCTGTCAGACTTGCTTTTATAGAAAATCACCCAAATAGTTTGCTACCTTATCAGTATGAAGGAAAAGATGACAAGTTTTTAGTTTACGCCGATTATTTTAAGGACAATAAAGATAGAGTAATTATGCTAGAAAAAGCAATCGCCATATTTAAAAGCTTTTCCAATAAGAATTAATCTGTTTTTAATATAAATTATAAAAAACCATTTATGTCAAAATCACTCATCAACTTTTATTCTGTACTTATGCCACCTGCAAATCTAACTCCAATTATCTGACTTATATCTTTGCCTATTTCATTTAATTGTTTAACAGAAAAATCTATTTTAATTCCATTTCCTCGAACTATTGTAATATAATATTTAGGATTCTTTACAGTTGAATACACAAGATAATGCTTATAAGTATAGCTATTATATTTACACGTTACCTTTACACTTTTCACTTCTAAAGATGCAATATCACTAAAATTACATATAATTTTTTCATAAGGAAAAAATAAAAATATTCCTTCTCGTTTTATTTGTTTTGTATCTAAGTAAAAATACAATCTGCTTTCAACCCCATAAATATAAAAACCTGCACCAAAAAGCAATATCACAAAAAACGAATAAAACCCTAAAAAACTCTTATTATCTGATGTTTTGCTTGTCAAATACATTAGGAACAAAAAAACTGACATTAAGTTAATAGAAATAATGAAAACAGTTCTAATTTGTTCTGTTATTGATGGAATATCTAGAACTATTTTATTCAATCCTACCTTTCTTAAAGGTAATCGAACTTTTATTGAATTTATTTTTTCCATAGTTTCATATTTCTAATCTTACTTGCCTTCTATACGGAGAATCGCATTACGAACTTCGTTTTGCAATGAAGAATTTGGATATCTGTTAAGAATAAGATTATAAGCCGCTCTTGCTTTTGTATAATCTTTAAGATAAGCTTCATAGGTGTAAGCAATTGCAAATTGTGCTTGATCCGAGAAATCATTGTTGTAATAATCATCAATAAGTGTCTGCCAAGCTTTAATAGCTTCATTGTAATTTGCAAAACCATCTCTGTAAACAAAACCCATTCTGTAATAGGCTTCATGTACTGTAACATCGTTTTGTCTAGTATCTATTATGCGTTGGTAACTTCTTAGAGCTTCATCATAATTTCTTAAACGTAATTCATTAACTTTTGCAAGTTTAAGTTCTATGTCGAGAGATTCAAGAGAAATAGGATGGTCTTTTACGTAGTCTTGAAGAAGCCTTAAAGCTTTATTCCCATCTTTCATAACATCCATATAATGGTCATAAAGTTTAATTGTATACTCTTTATAAAGAGGATCATTCGGATTTTCATCTAACCATTTACTATAATATTTTGACGCTTTGTCATAATCAAACAAAACTTTCATATTCAAATCAACTAAGGCTTTCATAATATCCAAAGTAGCTAAAGAATCAATGTTGTCTTCCCAAAGGTCTTCCATTTCTCTTTCAGCTTTTTTGTAATCAGCTAAATCATCAACATATTTTTCGATGATTTCTTTAAGTTCATCAAGAACTTCTTCGTCATCTTCCGAATATACACGTTTAACAGCTTTTTTCTTTGCTGGTTTTAAGGCAGAAGCGACTTTCTTTTCTTCTAGCCTTCTAAGTTTCGCTCTTGCATAATCACGAACTTTTCTTACTTTGTAGTATTCCCCTTCTATAGAACTGAAAAATAATTCAGTCAGACTGTCATTTTTAACTTTATGTTCCAATAAAGTGCCTATTCTCAAAATAAGGTCAAAATTAGAAGCTTTTGGCTCATAAGTACCAAGAAGCATATCTAAATATCCGACAGCTTTTATATAATCCCCATCTCTTTCATAAATCTGGGCTATTTTATCCATTACCTCACGTCCACGTGATATTGGTGGATTTGTTTTCAGATACTCTTCATATTGAGTAATAGCCTTTTCTGAATCTTGCAAATCATTTTCTAAAACTTTACCTATATAGTAAGGCAGTTCACTGCCATTAAGTTTTGAATATTTTTTAAGTTTTTCCATATCTGCAATATTCATTCTACTACCTATATCATTGAGCTTCTTTCCTAAAACTTCTCGATGAACAGGGTTTAAAGCTTTAAAAGTTACAAGAAGATTTTCTAAACATTCGTAAGCCTTAGAATATTCTTTTTTTTCATCATAGTATTTGCTTAACCAATAATACCCAGAACGACTAAGCAAACTCTTTGGATATTTCTTTATTAATCTTTGATAATACTTTGCAGCTTCTTCTTTTTTTGAATCACCTGCTAACATTCTTCCTATTCGATAAAGAACCATATCGTGACGACAACCTGGATGATACATATAGCTTAAAGCTTTGTCGTATTCTTCCTTTGCAGATTTGTATTTTTTATTATCTTCGTATATTCTACCAGCATAGTAATGAAGTAATGAAGCTCTAGGCTTATTATCTAATTTTGAATATGCATTTTTCAATAACCCTAAAGCATAAAGAGGATTCTTTTCCATTTTCCAAACAACAAAAATGTCATTTAAACCTTTTTCATGGTCTGATTTTTTCTCTGAATCAACAATTCTAGAATTGAATTTTTTTAAAGAATTAATTCTTTCTGTTAATGTTTCACGATTAAATAAATCTACGCTTGCCTGCATTCCGAGTTCCCAATATTTGAATGCTTTTTCTGAATCTCGATTTTCAGAAAGGGCTAAATCACCTAATATTAAATAAACTTCATCTAATTTTGTTGAATTTGGGAAAAGCTTGATAAAGCTTTCGTAGTTTTCCATAGCACTAGGCAAATCTTTCAAGTTTTCTTTTAATAATCGAGCTCTTTCTAATACTATTTCTTCACTTTCTTTTGTTTTGTTACCTTTTTTTAGCATTTCAGAAAGTTGAGAAGAAGCTTTAATAGCCCTCACATTATCTGCACGAATCTTGCTTTCTTTAAAAAACTCTGATTCTGGATAAACTAAAGTTATTTCATAGAAAAGATCTTCAGCACGATACTTTGTATTCTCTGTTCCTTCAACCATTTTAGCCAATTTGAACATACGTGCTGGAGTTTCAGGTTCTTCTGGATACATTTCTATAAGGTCTTCCATGTCTGAAATAGCCCCACGTTTAGCAAGTTCATCAGCTTTCTTTTCTATGTAGACGTATGAATCTTGTTCTGTAAAAGTCTTAGAATATTTTGCTAACAAAGCTTTGGCATCGTTATAATTGCCATCGTCTTCGTTCTTTTTCACTAAGCGTTTCAAAGCTTTTAAACGATAAGTTTCGCTACCTGTTGAATCTAGAGCTCGTTGAACATAAGAAAAATCTTCTGTAATTTTTTCTAATCTAAGACAGATTTCTGGTCGTCTATCGGACTCAAAACCTAAAGCAACTTCGTAAGTCTTTATAGCATCCGATTTATTATCTTCCGTCAAATAGAGCTTTGCAAGACTCATAGACGCTTTAATTCTATATTCATCTGGAACATTTGTGTCATCTATTATTTTTAAATAGAAACGAATAGCATTCTTAGAGTCTTCAGCAAGCTCATACACTTCTGGTAGTCTGCTTCTAACATTCATAAAATGTCTGCCATTCGGATAAAAAGACAGATATTCAAAATATGATTTATTAGCTTCTTCATATTCATTTGCTTGATAATCTTGACATTGAGCCATCTTATATAAAAGTTCAGAAAGCCATTCTGCATAATTATGTTTCAACATAATCTTTCTAGCATTTTCAACAAATCTTTCTGGGTCTTTAAACCTAAAGAATCCTGTAGAAATAAACTGCCTTAAAGTACGTTCTCTTATTCCTGCAGGGATGTTTGAACGATTTAAAATACCTGTCAGAAACATAATTAGCCGATCCGCATCTGGTTTCTTTTTCCTATTCTCTTTAAGAAAGAGTCCGTATAATATTTCTGAATCAATTTTACGCAAGTCTTTTTCTTCAAGTTCTTCAACATTTTTTATTTGTTCGGCTGCATCTGTCATTAATTTATCATATTGAGCAAGCTCATCTTCTTCCGAAGTTGATGAATCGAGTATTTCATTTTTCTCTTTATTGTCACGGCGTTTTAACCATTGCTCAGATGTTTGTTGTCCTTCCAAACTTTCTATTTTTTTCCTTGCATCATCAGCTAAAGCTGGTGAGATTCTAATTACCTTGCTATAATATCTTGATGCTTTTTCTGGACTATGTAAAGCAACACAGGCATCGCCTAAAACCATATAAGCTTTTGGAACGTATTTACTGTTAGGAAAGCGTGTTATAAACTTTCGTAATTTTTCCATACCTTTCAAACCATGACCCTGTTTCAAATAAAGTCTTCCAAGTCGATAAGTCGGTATTTCATTTTCTACAGCAGTTAAAGGAAGCAATTTTTCAACTTCTTCATACCATTTTACTGCTTCTTTTTCGTCTTTATTTACTCTGTAAGCAATATTACCTAATGTAAGCAAGCAGGCTATTTTTGGTGTTCCGCTTGCATTTTGAGCTAATTCAGAAAACAGATTATATGCTTTAGAGGGATTGTCGGTGTATAGTCTTGTTCCTGCTTCATAAGCTAAAGCCCAGCGATATTCGTCTTTTAAATCAAGACTTTTTATTTCTGTGATAAGGTTTTCAAGTGGAGTGGTTGTAGACGCCAATGTAACAACATCAATCAGACTTTGATAAACTCCTATTTTATCTAATACACCTACAGAATCAAGTCTATTTCTGAGGTTTTCCTCTCTAATTCGAAAAACAAGTTCTCTCCATTGTTGTTTGTATTTAAAATAATTTTTATCAGAAGGAAGCCTATGGTCAAGGTATTCCCTAATTATATGTAAAGCTTCTATTTCATTTCCTTTTCCAAGTTCCATTTTATAAAGGGTGAGTCTGTATTCAGCAGATTCCTCGCTGTCTGGATACCGTTTTATAAATTCTTTCATCATATCTGTTGCTCTATTTGGATCAGATACAACATCTTGATAAATTCTAATGCTATCTTCTAAACCTTGCTGTGCCCAATAACTATCTGGATAAGCATCTGCTAGTTGTTTAAAAACATCTAAGGCTTCAATAGGCTGATTTAGATGGAGAGCTAACAAGTTACCTATGCGATACCTAGCTTCATCAACTCTTCCCCAATCATAAATTTTGTCTAATTGCCAACGAGATTCTAACGGCTTGAATTGAATAATATAATGTTCATACATTGCCCTAGCTTCGTCATATCTTCTCATATCATCATCCATTATAACAGCAATTCTAAATAGGGCTTCCTTAAATAACGGACTATCAGGATATTTTTTTGTAAATTCATCATAAAGTTTTATGGCTTCTTTATAGTTTTGTTGTCTATACTTTTCATAAGCCATTGCAAACATTGATTCACCCTCTGTTTTAGACAGTTCTGTCCTCTTTAGTGCGGCATCATTTACTGGGTCTTTCAATTCTTTACTGCGTGTTTGTCCTAATTCTTTAACTCTTAAATAAAGAAGTCTGGCTCTATCTAAGTTTTTAAGTTTAAATTCACATACAAAGGCTGCCATTCTACAAGCAACCATCGACCAATCAATCAATTCATCGTTTTCTTCTCGTTGTTTGTTGATTGAAATTGATTCTGAAGCGACAAGCCTAATCGGAGTGTCTAAAATATTCTGATAGACTTTAATTGCAGCTTCATAGTCTTTCTTTTTCTCGCTAAGAAACTGACCATGTAGAATACATCCAACCCTAAACCCATAAATATCGTCTACTGAACGGCAATAAGCAGAATAATTATCGTCAATAGCTTGTAAATCTGGTTCTTTTGTATAAAAATGACCGATAATTGCCTTTATTAATTTAACTTCTGATGATAAACTTTTATCTTCTTTGATTTTATCTAGAAAAACAAAAGAACGTTCTGGTTTATTCAAGTCAAACGCAAAAAGCATAGCAAGATGCAAATTTGCAAGATTCGCTGCTTCTATTTCAGGGAATTTAGCAATTTCTTCCCATGCTTCCATTGCCTGCATTGCTATTTCTAAATCGTAGCCTCTTTGGAAACCCATTAAATATTCAATAGCTTCAATATCTTTCTTTTCTGGGAAATACCAGTAGTATTTTTTGAAAGCATCTAAAAGCTCTTTTATTCCTGTAAGATCGCGACTTAAAAGTTCAGCTCTAGCTATTTTAGCCCTAACGAGATAAATTCTTGCTGGTTTATCTTTGTTTATTAGTCTGTCTATATTCTTAAGAGCTTCATCGTATCTTTTTTGGTCTTTATATATTTCATCACGAAGAAGCTTTGCTTCCCAAACCATTCTTGGGTTAATTTCGTCAGAACGTATTAAAGTGTCTAGTTCTTTTAAAGCTCTATCATGCTGTTTTAATTCAAAATAGTATCTAGCAATAAAAAGCCAGCCTTCACCTGGTTGCCTATCTTGGTTTTCTACAACAAAGCCCATTACTTTCTGCTTTATTAAAGCATCTTGTTCTTTTAATTCTATCTCTGTCATTGTCTTAGAAAACTTTTTAACAGGCTCTTCTTTTTCAACTTTTTTTTGAAGTGACTCCTCTTGCGAAGAAAATGCAACTTTGTCAGAAGATTTCGATTGAGAAACAGGCAAAGAACTTGAAGCAATATCTTCCTTTTTTGACAATTTCGCAACTTCAGATGCATCTATTACATCTTTATCTTTTGAAGCAATCGGTTTACTTTTACTATTAATAGCTTTGGTTGTTTTTACTGGTGCTCCAACAGTTGAAACTTTTTGCTTAACGTCAGAAGAAATTTCCGCATAAGCAACTGTATTCAATAAAAAGGCAACAAAAAACAGGCTGATTTGTCTGCTAAATTTCATATCTATATACTTTCTTATTTTTTCTTTAATGATACAGAATACAACAAAAAAGCCTTCTTAGTAAAGGGGGGCTATCTAAAAACTCAAAGCAAAAGCAATTCGTTGGTAACAAAAACTATAATAAAAACCACTTGAAATCATTAAGACTCCAAGTGGTTTGAGTGAGCAAAAAACAATTTTATTTCTTTTTTGAATCTTTTAATTTATCAGATAGAGTTCTTACATCCATATTGTTGTCGTTTACTCTAAAATAAAGTTGTAACTTTCTTGTATTTTTGGCAAAGTCTTCAACCTCTACTGTAATTGAAGGGAAATTATTTTCTTCGAGTTCTTCTACTGTAACTAAATCATATCTAGGAGCTGTATTTTCTTTTAAAATAAAAGAAATATTGCCATTAATACCTTTTGTTATATCTATATCTTTTTCTTCGTCTAAGTTTTCATTGGAAGAATTAGGAATACTTAATGAAATCTTACCTTTTTTTACTCCTGTATTATAAACTATAGCATAATCCAAAATATCTGGTTCAAAAGCTATTAAAGTACCATCTTTGTCTTTCTTTTTATCATTTCCTTCTTTATTAGATTCTATATCTATATTTGTCCATTTAACATTATCATCAGTCCAAACATCAAGTTTATATTCAACGCCTGTTTTAAAACAAAAATCGCCTCTATTTTCTATTAAGGCAACCATATTCTTAAAAGTTCCTGATTTTTTACCTAATTCACCATTTTCTTTTTTATAATCAAAATCGCCAACTTCTGATTTATCTGAATAGAAATAGTCTTCAACTCTTATGTTTTTATTTATAAATTCAATGTCATTATTTTGTAGTAATCTTTCAAAATTGTCACCAACATAAGAATGATCAGCTTTTTCATCTTTTTTAGCGAATTTTGTAGCATCTGTATCGTTTATTGAGAATATGGTGTAATAAGGTTTTGATTCTGGATATTTTAAATTTAGATTACAATTGTAAGGTGGAACTAAATTTTCCCCTACAAAATAATTATAATCGTCTTGGTTTGAACCTTTACCAACAACAGCATTGTATTTACTAGAATTAGTAATTTCACATTCTCCAGCAGCAGGACATGGTGGGAAAAATAATTGCTCACCTGTTTCTGTATTAGTTACTCTGATTATAATGTTTGGTCTATCATCGTCATAAATTCTAATTGTTCCTGTATCTTGGCCCATTTCTTTTACTCCACCGAGTTTTCGTTTATCTGGCCAGTCTATTGCAGTAGATGGAGTATCTCCTAAATCTCCACCATTTTTATATCCATAACATTCTTCTGGTCTATCTTCCAATACCATTTCAACGCCAGGATTAAGGTTTCCGTCTCCATCGGCTTCACCTTCTTTTACAAAAACAGAATATCTTAATACCCCATTAAATGGATAAAACTTAACTAAATCCCTAAAGCTATAGAATTCAACAACTTTTCTGCCTCCTGTTGTAAATGGAGTCTTATTCATCTCACATTTTATAATATTTTCTTTATGATTCCATTCTTCATAATCTTCCCATCTTTTGCCATCTTGTGGGCATTCATTTATTCTTCCAAAAGAAAATTTAGCATAGTGAACATCGGCTGTTTTTGTTGCAACAGGTAAATATTCAGTCATATACCAATCACCAGTTGTTGAAAAATATAATGGTAAAGTGGTTTTTCTTTCCATAAAATCAGGATCTCTACCTAAAGCAACAAAACCACTAGATACACTTGGAGGAGTTCTATTTTTAAGTTCAAACTCAATATAATTATTAGGATTATCTATTTCTTCTGCTTCAACTATTTCAGAATTATCCATTAATTTGGATTTAAAACTTGAATAAATATTATTTGGTCCATAAACGTGAGAACTTGAACATGGTCTTCCACAAAGCGAAGTACATTCATTACAAGAAAGGGCATCTGGTTCAAAACTTTCAAATTTTGAAACATATTTATAGCCATCTTTCATTCTTAAATAAAGACGTTTAGTCCAAGGATCTGTAGCCATAATAGTAACAGGGAAATTTTCTATTATATCGACTCCAGTTCCTGTATCATTTGAATTTAATGAGAAATATTCGTTCATAAATTCTTTGAAACTAGTTTCTTCTTCTGTTAAAACAGCATGAGCAGCAAAAGGTTTAAGGTAATTATTAGCAGTTTTTTTATTAACATAACCTTCTGGAATGTCGTTTTCATTAACAATAGGATATTCTTTGTTTCTTTCTTGGAAAGGATCTAAAGTTACTTTAACGTCTTCAAAACTTTTAAATTTTCTTCCATTTTTTGTTTCAAATATAGCTATTTTTGAAAGATATTTGTCTATAGTAGAATTATTACCACTTGCCAATAACATATTTGAACATAAAGAAGAAACTAAAAACGTGTAAACAAATAATTTTAACTTCATTCCAATTCTCCGATAAATAGAGGATAAAAAATTAATATTCTTTAATTATAGCATAGTATATAAAAACGTCAATAAAACCCCTGATTCTTGATTCTAGATAACTTGTAAAAATACCAATCTTTTTATTATAATGAAAAAGATATGAAAAATTTGAAAAAAAAGGAATGTTTTATGAAAAAAGCAGATACTCTTCTTAAGAATGCTATTTTAATAACAATGAATAGTGAATATAAAGTATTTGAACCTGGAGCCTTAGCTATAATTGGCAATAAAATAGAAGCTGTTGGCGAAGAAGCAGAAATTCTTTCTAAATATGAATCTGAAGAAATAATAGACTGTAAGAAAAATATTCTAATGCCAGGACTAGTAAACGCACATACACACCTACCAATGGCTATTTATAGAGGGTTGATAAATGATCTTAGATTGGATGAATGGCTCAATGATTATATTTTCCCAATTGAAGGAGAATTTTCAAAACCTGAATCAGTTAGACTAGGGACAGAGCTTGCTTGTGCCGAACTAATCAAGTCAGGTGTTACTTGTTGCTGTGATATGTATTATTACGAAAACGAAGTTGCAGAAACGCTAATAAAAGTTGGAATGAAGGGCTTATGTTGCCGCCTTATTACATGCTTTCCAGGGGTAGATAATGTAGCTGTTGACGATAAATTTAATAGAGCAAAAACCTTTGTAGAAAAGTATAAAGGTCATCCCCTAATAACTCCGACAATAGCTCCTCACGCTCCTTATACAAATTCTGAAGAAACAATAAAACGTTCTTTGGAATTTGCAAAAAAATATGACATAGTTTTGAATATGCATTTGGCAGAAACAGCAAATGAAGCTCAAGACTTGATAAAGAACTATGGTTCTGTTAATGGTTATTTGGAAAAGCTAGGATTTTATGATTGCAAGCTTAATTTTGCCCACTGTGTGCATTTATCAAATGATGATATAAAATCTTTTGCAAAACATTCAGTTGGAGTTGCTCATAATCCAGAATCAAATATGAAATTATCTTCTGGGGCAGCACCTATTACAGCTATGGTTGAAGCTGGAGTTAATGTAGGAATAGGAACTGATGGCAACTCTTCAAACAATGACCTTGATATGTTCAGTGAAATGCGTTCAGCTTCATTTCTTGCTAAAATTCAAGCCAATAGTCCTGTCGCATTAACAGCAAAAGAAATAATTTACATAGCTACTCTTGGTGGAGCCAAATCGATTTTCTTGGACGACCAAATTGGCTCATTAGAAGTTGGGAAAAGAGCTGACATAATTGTTGTGGATATTAATACACTTCATAATTTGCCAAGATTCAAACATAATGACGACGGTATCTATGGTCAGCTAGTTTATGCAGCAAAATCTACAGATGTTACTCATCTTATTTGCGATGGAAAAATCCTCATGAAAGATAAACAGCTACAAACAATTGATGAAAAGCCTTTGTTGCAAAGAGTTCAAGAAAATGCTTATAAAATAGACAAATTTGTATTAGAATTAAAAAGTAAAAAGAAATAATTTTTTGCTTATAAACAAGACTAAAAAAAAATACCCCAAATCATAAAGATTGGGGTATATTTTTTATATTCTTACTTTTTAGTTTTTGTATTTACTTTTGCCGCCATAACTTTAGTTTTACATTTTGAAGTTTTTTTAGTAGTTTTTTCTTTTATTGAAGCTACTAAAGTATTTACACTCTGTTTAGCTGCGACTTTTTTATTAGCTTCTGTTCGTTTTTTACGTTCTAGTCCTTCTGGTTCTAAGCATATTTTTCCATAATGTAAACCAGCAACACCATCAATTTCTTTACCCTTGCGACAGTCTTCACAATCGCAATGGAATTTATAATTATGAGGTTCGTCATAACAAGTGATAACGCCTTCATAGTTTCTAAGAACGGTTTTTTCGTAACCTGAAGAAATCATATAATTTGGCATTACAGGAACTTTCCCACCACCACCAGGTGCATCTACAACAAATGTTGGAATACATAGCCCTGAAGTATGACCTCTTAAACCTTCAATAATTTCTATTCCTTTAGCGACTGGTGTTCTGAAATGTGAAAGTCCAAACGACAAATCGCATTGATAAATATAATAAGGTCTAACTCTAATTCTTACTAATTCATGAACTAGCTTTGTCATAACATGAACACAATCGTTTACACCAGCAAGAAGAACAGACTGATTACCCAAAGGAATACCTGCGTAACTTAGTAATTCACAAGCTTTTTCAGATTCTTTGGTTATTTCATTGGGGTGATTGAAATGAGTATTTACCCATATAGTATGATACTTCTTCAACATATCACACAAAGCAGGTGTAATTCTTTGTGGAAGAACAACTGGAGTTCTTGTGCCAATTCTTATTATTTCAACGTGTTTAATTTCACGAAGTTTCTTTAATATTCTTTCTAATTTAGCATCATCAAGAAGAAGTGGATCACCGCCAGAAACAACCACATCTCTAACTTCTTCGTGAGCTTTTATATATTCAATAGCTTTATCTACATTTCTGTCAGGCATAGCACAGTCTTTTTGTCCTGCAAAACGTCTTCTAGTGCAGTGACGGCAATACATAGAGCATTGGTCTGTTACAAGCAAAAGAACTCTGTCTGGATATCTGTGAGTAAGACCTGGAACAGGTGAATCGCCATCTTCGTGCAATGGATCGAGTAAATCGGCTGGAGAACGATAAAGCTCATTAGCAGTTGGAATACATTGTTTTCTTATAGGATCATTAGGATTATTTAAATCTATTAAGCTTAAATAGTATGGGGTTATAGCCATACGAAGAGTGCCAAGACAATCTCTTATTCCTTCTTCTTCTTCATAGCTTAAATCAACATATTTTTTCAAATCTTCTAGAGTTTCTATTCGATTTCTGACCTGCCATTTCCAGTCGTTCCAGTCTTTTTCTGGAACATTTATAAATAAACCATTTTGTCTACTTTTATTCATTCAATCAAACCTTTCTAAAACAATAAAAACAACAAAAACCAATTACAATAACAACTTAAAAGAATTACAAAGAAATTCTTTTACTAATTAAACATACTTTTCGTCAAAAAGTTTGCGAATCTTTTCGTTTTCTCGAAGAACATTCAATGTAATTTCGGCATGGTCTTTTGCATAACCGTTACCAATAATCATATTGACATCTTTTCCAACACCTTCAGCACCAAGAGCAGCTTTAGTAAAGCTTGTTGCCATAGAGAAGAAATAAACTATACCGTTTTCTCTAACAGGCAAAATAGCTGACATTTCGCAATTTTCTACATTTACACAGCAAATTGAAACGTCATATTCTTTTCCATTATTGGCTTCAAGAGCTTTTTCCAACACATTAACTGGTTCAGTGCAAGAAGCAACTATAACTTTATTATAAACGCCAAGTTCCATTAGTCCAGCTACTTGTGCAGGATTGCGAACAACGCCGACAACATTTCCTTCTGGACCAACAGCTTTTAGAGCTTCGTAACCACAAAGAACACCTGATTTGCCATTAGCACCAAGTATTAGGACTGAATCACCCTTTTTCGGTAGTCTGCGTGCCTGTGCAGGAGCTCCAGCAACGTCAAGAGCAGCAAGAGCCAAAGCTTCGCTCATATCGTCTGGAAGTTTTGCATAAATACCACTTTCAAAAAGGACTGCCTGCCCTTCAATGTCTACTCTGTCTATTTCAGGATGAATAGCTTTAATTTTGTTAATTTTAAGAGGTGTGAGTGAAAGTGAAACCAAAGAAGCAATCTTGTCACCAACTTTGATTTTTACTTTGTCAACTAGATCTTCGCCTATATAAGCAACTTTGCCTATAAACATTCCACCTGATCCTGTAACGGGATTCTGCTGTTTACCACGTTCAGCAACTATATTCATTATCATCTGACCAATTTTTTCAACATCGTGGTTGCAAGCTTCTTCAATCTGAGTAAAAGATGCTGAATCAATATTTAAAGAAATTACATCACATATTATTTCATTAGAATAACGCTTGGTCATGTCGTTATCTATTTTATAAGCTGCTTGAGTTAAAACACCTTTTGGTTCTATAACCCTGTGAGTGCCGTATTTGTTACCTTTTAATGTCATTATCTTCTCTCCTTGATTTATTTGGTAAAGTCTTTATATAATATATTGCTAGTATCAACGAATCATTTTTTCAATCAGTCTTTTGACTCTGTGATACCCTATATAGTTATAACATAAAAGACCCTTACTATTTTTTATAATTTTACCATAATAAAGTTTAATAGAAAAACATTTTAACAATAAAACTACTATTTTTTAATTATAAGTTTAATTATTTGTTCACTTTTTCAATTAATAAGCTTTTTCCATTTATTTTAAAATACTTGCAAGTTTAATTAGAATGTGCTAAAAATAAGACTTACGAATTTTGCAAGATTTACTGCAAAAGTCATAGCATTATTTGTTCTAGGAGATATAAAATGCAAAGTCGTGTAAAATGGTTTGACAATGTCAAGGGCTATGGTTTCATTGAAAGTCCAGATGGCAAAGACATATTTGTTCATTACAAACAGATAAAAGGTGATGGTTATAAAACTCTACGTGAAGGTCAACAAGTTGAATTTGAACTTTCACAGGGTGAAAAAGGCCCTCTAGCAATTGATGTTAAAGCTATTTCATAATAGTACAACCAAAATTAGATGTATCAGAGGGCAAAACTCTAAAATGGGTTTTGCTCTTTTTTTATTTTTCCAATATTGAAGGGATTATAATTAAATGGACGAATTAAAACTAAATACTACACAAGAACAAAGATTTCAAGTAATTGAAGAACTACGCAAAGAAGGAATGGATCCTTACGGACAGCGTTTCGATAGAACTCATTCAACTATTGAAGCCAAAAATTATTATGAAAAATTAGTTTGCGATGTTCCCGAAGAAGAAAAAGAACATTTTACCACACCTGATATAAAAGTTGCTGGCAGAATTATAGGTAAAAGAGATCAGGGCAAAACCACATTCATGAACATAATGGATATGGTTGGAAGGATTCAGCTCTATATTCGTAAAGATGTTTTAGGTGAAGATAATTACGCTATTCTTAAAAAGAAAATATATGCTGGCGATATTATAGGTGTAGAAGGTGGTTGTTTTAGAACAAAAACAGGTGAAATCTCAATTAGAGTAAAAAATGTAACATTACTTTCAAAATCTATTAATCCACTTCCTGAAAAATTTCATGGTTTAACAGATGTTGAAATGCGTTATAGACAGCGCTATGTAGATTTAATAGCCAATCCTGAAGTTCGTGATACATTGATTAAGCGAAGTAAAATAATAAAGAATATACGAGACTTTATGGGAACTAAAGGTTTCCTAGAAGTAGAAACTCCAATGTTACATCCTGTTGCTGGTGGAGCTGCTGCTAGACCATTTATTACTCATCACAATACACTAGATCAGGAAATGTATCTTAGAATTGCTCCAGAACTTTATTTAAAACGTCTTTTAGTTGGTGGTTTTGAAAAAGTATTTGAATTGAACCGTAGTTTCAGAAATGAAGGCATAGACACTACACATAACCCAGAATTTACAATGATGGAGTGTTATCAAGCTTATGGAAATATGGAAACCGTTCTAGAATTAGCAGAAGCAGTTATTTGCAATGCTGCCGAAATGTTTTATAAAGACCTTCAAGTTCCTTATCAAGGAAAAGTTATAAATCTTTCTCGTCCTTGGAAACGTGTCAGTATGCTTCAGTTGGTAAGAGATGTTACTGGTTGTCAAGAATTAACCTATTCTTCGCCAAGAGAACAACTTGTTGAATTAGCTAAGAAGCTTGAAGTAGAATTTGAAGAAAAAGATACTGCGGTTAAGATTATGGGTAAAATCTTTGATGAAAAAATAGAATCTACTCTTATCGAACCAACATTTGTTGTGGAATATCCTAAAGAAATATCTCCATTAGCTAAAGCTAATCGTGAAAAACCAGATACTTGCGACCGTTTTGAACTCTTTATAAATGGTAAGGAATTTGCCAATGCTTTCTCTGAATTAAACGATTCAGAAGATCAGTTAGCTCGTTTTGAAGCACAAATAGAACAGAGAAAAGCTGGCGATGACGAAGCTCACGAAATGGACGCTGACTATGTTAATGCTCTAAGATATGGTATGCCACCAGCTGGCGGTCTTGGAATAGGTATTGACAGAGTGGTAATGCTCCTTACTGATTCTGCTTCTATACGTGATGTAATTGCATTTCCAACTTTAAAAAAGATTTCAGCTAATCAAAATCAAAAACCTAACCCAGAAGAATAAAAACATATAAAATTTAAAATAGATAAATAAAGAGCCACACTGGTATTTATGTGGCTCTTTTATTTAGCGGGTTTCTTTTCTATAAAAAGCACCGCTTAGAACTAAGCCTAAGCGGTGCTTTTTTTAAATTATTAAATCATTTCTTTTAAAGCTAGATTTATAATTTTCATTCCTTCACGTATTTCTTGTTTACGGTATTCTTTAACCCAAGCTTTAAGTTTTTCATATTTCTTTGTTTCGGTAACTACAAAGAAGGTTGTGTTATCGCCTGGCCATATATCATTGCCAAACTTTTTGCCACCACCTACGCCAGAACCGTTTACCAAAGGTATTTGGGTGTAATTGTTTATTTCTAGCTTTTTGAAATGTTGCATTACATCTGCACCCATTGTTGTGCTACATACTATAAAGAAAAATTCCATTATAAATTACTCCGCTTTTTATTTTAAACAAAGCTATATTTTTAATATAGCTATTAATGCTACTATTTTTTTCAAATAACCAATTGCAATTAAATGTTAATTCTCTTTTGCATTATCTTGCTGGTCAGCAGGAACTAGCCACTTCTGCATCAAACTATAAACAACAGGCATCATTGTCATAGTCATCATAGTTGAAACAGTAAGACCACCGATAACTGTCCAAGCAATAGGAATCCACATTTCTGCACCGTCACCAGTAGATATACCCATAGGAATCATACCAAGAACTGTAGTTGTAGTAGTTGAAAGAACAGGTCTAAGTCTGCTCTTACCTGCTTCAATCAAAGCTTCTCTAGTCTTGTAGCCACGAGCAATTAATATGTTAACGTAACTGATTAGAACGATACCATTATTAACAACGATACCGACAAGAATTAATCCACCAAGTAGAGAAACTACTGATAAACGGCTTCCTGCAATAATTAACATTATAATTGCACCGATAAATCCGAATGGAATACTGAATGCAATGATAAATGGAGCGAGCAATGATTCAAACTGTGAAGCCATAACCATATAAACAAGCATTATACCTAGTAAACCAGCTTCGCAAAGTAATAAGAAGGATTCTTTTCTGTCTTTTTCATCGCCAGAGAATTCCCAAGCAAAACCTGTAGGTATAACAGTGCTGTTAAGTATGTCTGTGGCAGAATTAATAACAGAACCAGCGTCTGTTCCATAAACTGAACCAGTGATTTGGATATATCTTTGCTGGTCATAACGTTTAACATTGGTAGGACCAAGAGCCTGTTTTACTGTAGCTATATTGCTCAAACGAATGGGTTCGCCATTCTTGTTCGGGATAGTTATTTGATTTAAGTCTTCTATTTTTTCACGATCTTCTTGTCT
>CAJOQX010000094.1 GCA_905236865.1 Candidatus Rifleibacteriota bacterium | reverse complement strand
CTGGATTGCCACGTTGTCACTTGCCACGGCTCTTCGAGCCTCGCAATGACGTATTGCTTGTAGTGTTACAATGACGCATTACTTGCGGTTTCGCAAAGACGAATTTAATCAAAGTTTGTTTCTTTGCCAAATTTATACATTATTAAAAGAAAGTTGCTTTGATTTATTTAATTCCGAATTATTTTTAAAAGTTTCTAACATTTTGTTAGAGATCATTTGTTTTATATTTAGTTGGTTTTCTGTTTCTGTTAATTCTTTAAGAGAAATAAAGTTTAATGCTTTTTTAAAAGAAAATCTTTCGAGAACTTTTTTCGTATAAGGTCTTTTAGAATCAAGAAAAGCTATACTTCTTAGAAAATTTTGAACTTTGCCAGAATTTAAAATCAGCATAGCTACATAGGCTGATTCATAATCTTTGAAACATATAAAATAACTTGTGTCATCGGTCATAACAGGTTTTTCATCATAAGAGTATAAAATAGAAAACATCGGCTTTTTGTAAAAACCACTGACTCCAACTTTGAATTGTGAATAAGAATAATCACCTATTCCGAACATTGAAAATTTTGGAGCCCTTTTATATATAGAACTTTTTCTATTTTCAAATAGTTCTTTATTATCATTTAAATATTTCCAAGCTTTAGGAGCTAATTTGGATAAATAGGCTGTATCTTCTTTTATTTTATGCTGTGTAACAATTACATATTTTTTAAAAGAATTTAAGACAGGAGTTTTAAACATACTACTTTTTATAAGTGGAAAAACTAATATGTCTTCGATATTTACTTCATTATTATAACCGTTAATATATCTACCATTTTCAAAATTTAATTCCATAATTTTAGAGCAGTCGTGTTTTACTCCCTGTCGCCATTCAAATTCACAATGTCCATTAAAGTCAAAATCATTATCATTACTATTGTTACATAAATTCCCTTCAATAAAACTGACTGTTGTTATTTCTTTTAAATCATTATCAAAATCATAAACTTTATAAGAATTTAGAGAAGTATACTTTTTTGAAAGTTTGATATAAAGCAAACAGGCACTTGCACTTATTCCAAAAATCTTTGATGAATCAAATTCTAGAACTTCAAATTCTGAAAAATAAATATTTCTTCGTTTAATTTCTTTAAAAATATTTCTAGCTACAGATGTCTTGTATAGCATAGCAATAACATTATCTGTTTTGTTCTGAATTTCAATAATTTTATTAATCATATATTCGCAAATATCGAAATTGCTAGAACCTGTTATGGCTTCTATTCTTTTTAACCCTTTGAAATTTGTTTTTATAGGAGTATTGTTTGAATTGAGTGTGGAAAGTGTACTATTTGTTACCCAAGGCGGATTACCTAATATTAAAACATTTTCTTTTAAATTTGTTGTATTTGTTAAACAATAAGAAAAAAAATCTTCATTAATAATTTTAACCCTTTTATCTTTTATATTATCCTCGCAATATTTGCAATAATCAGCATTCATTTCAATACCAATTATTTCTTTTGCTTCAAAAACAAGACTGCTTTTAATAAAATTACCTTTTCCACAGGTAGGCTCTATTATCAAATCAGGTTTTAATTTTTTGTTTCCTTTTAAATAGTCACAAACTCTTTGAGCAAATTCCAATGGGGTCTGATAATCTCCAAATTCTTTTTTCTTACCATTCATAGTTCGTTACTCCTAATATCAACAAAAAACGAACTAACAATTTCCATTAACTGCATCTAGAATTTTGTCACGCCAAGACAAATCAAAATTAATTTTATCTGTTTCAAAAGATTTATAAATTTTACTTATTATTTCATTGTAATTGCTTGATTTATCTAATAAATTGCTTAATTCTTGAGTATTCAAAGGCATTATTATGACGTTATCTGTAAATTTATTTCTATCAGTAGTTGATTGAAGAGGAACAGAGGCTATGGCTTTCCAGATGTTTATAGTGTTAGTGTCAAATTCTTCAGCAATAAAGAAGGTAATTACTTTTCTATTCGTATTCTTAGATTCTTCATCTATTTTAAGATTGACAGAATGTCGTAAAACAGGCTCCCATTCACCACGTTTTTGATTGCTTAGATTCATCAGAGTTACTTCAAGCATAACTACTTTATCAGATTCATAAACAACAATATCTCCCTGACCACCGCCAGCGTGTAATAAAGGCTCAAAATCTGCTGATAGAGTAAGATTATAACTGTCTAATAAATCTATTTTTTTGCCAGAAAAATAATACCAAGCTATACCAACAATATATTCATAAATTGTTGGAACTGTTGAATCTGGACTGACAAGATTTTTTATTTCCATATCATTAATTCTGTCAGAGAACAGGCTTAAAATATTCTTAACTTTTTCAAGAGGATATTTTGTTTCTATAAATTGTTTAAATTCATTCTGTCTTGTATTAGAAATAATATTAGCTATTTCAGAAATATTATCAATTTTAAAACAACATTTGATTTCTCTAATAATATTTTTAATTTGTTCATTTTCATAACTCATTATTTCAGATAAAGGCAAATCCGAACAAAAATAACTATTCAAACCACTTTCATAATCTTTATATTTCAGACTGTTTCCAAAAATTTTATTCTTTATTATTTCTTTATCAAACAAAAATTTGCATAATTCTTTATAGGACAGCTCTACATAACCATTATCAAAACTTATAATCCCAGTTACCTTAAAAATTCTTTTTGTCGTGTCTGAATATTCTTTTATTTGGTCAAGAATTTTAGACAAAGAAAACTGTCTATACAGATATTCATTTATATTTTCAACAAATAAAAAATTATTTTGTTCTATAAAAAATTCTAAAAATTGTTGATTTGCTTTTTGGGTTTTAAAAATATTATTACTGCAACCATAAGCCTTATTTAAATAAGATTTATTCTTTTCATAGAAATTAAGCAGATTATTTAATTCTGTTTGGCTTTTGCTACCTATAAAATCAAAAATATAATTATAAAAATTCCAGTAAATATCTACTGTTTTCTGACTCTTCCTGTTTTTAAACAACTTTCTGAATACATCTTCACTTAATTTTGATTTATTTTTTATATTATCAGGTATTTCTACTTCTAGATTTTGAACAACATCTCCACATTTATAATCTGCAATAAAATTATCAATGCTATCTATACTGATATTATTATTGAAACCTTGCACCATTTCAAAAAAAGATGTTTCTGAAACTCTATCTTTTTTTAGCAATATATAAATAGCAAAACAGAAAGGAGAATAATGATTCCCAGCAATATTAAATATTTGCAACTTCAATAATTGTCTAAGATAAACAAGATTTATATTGTCTATTGGTAATAATTTTTCTAGTTCATCTCTATTAATTAAAGATTTTCCTAATAGTAAATTTCCTATAGATGTAATATTTCTATTTTCATCAGCAAAACCTAATTTAACAAGGCTACTTGTATAATGCCTTGCACGGTCTTCTATACCCATATCAAATGATTTCATCAAGGTTGGATAATTAGATATATTATGTTGTAACCAGTTTAAATTGCTATTTTCTATAGCTTCTCTAACCTCTAAATATTTATTGATTTCTGTTTCTAACTTATCAAAAAGTGTGTGGACAACAAAAACTTCTGGAGATATATTAATAGCCTGTCTATAAAATTCATATTGTGCAAGACTTTTTGGCATTCTATCCCAAATCATTGATTTGTTATTTAATATATCGTTTAAAATCGTCAAATAGCCTTGAAGAGCATTTATAACATCGTTACGTCTTCCGTTTGTATCCATTAAATTGAATATATGATTTTTATCGATTTTCATTATATCTCCAAGTCAATAGTTTACTATTAAAACTTCTTCTGTAACAGAATCTTTGTTTTTTGTATGGTAATTAGAGTTGTTATAATTATAATTTAAATTTATTATCTTGTATTTATTGTTAGAATTTGCCCATTCAATGAGTATTTTGTTTTCTTTATTCTTACTTCTAAGAACGTTAGATAAAGCAAATTTTATATTCTTAGAATCTAGTTTATCAAGAAATGCTAGCAAATCCTTTTCTTCTTTTTCATTCCAACCGTTTAGTTCGTTATATGTAGCACAGGTTATCAAATAAGGTGGATCAACATAAACTAAGCTGTCAGAATTTAATCTTTCTATATCAAAAGTTCTAAAATCAAAATTAGAAAACTCGCAGTTTATAAATTTCAATCGATCTATAAAGTTACAAAGCTTTTCTCTCATTTTTTGATTAAAATCTCTTTTCCCTACGGGTAAATTAAATTCACCTTGTCGATTGAACCTTATTTGATTATTAAAAGAATAAATAATCAGAACATAAAGCATTAGATAATGACTATAACTAATGTCTTCACTATTGTTAAAATCTTCTCTTAGTTTAAGAAATCTGTCTTTGTTATAAGGCGCCAAACCACTATTACTACAGCAATTATAATATTCATAACCATACTTTGAACTTTGTGACAAGCCATAGTTGTCTATAATATCATCTATCTGTTTTAAAGAATTATCACCCAAGTTTTTAAAAGTGTTAAACAAACAGGTTAAATTTCTATTTATGTCATTTAATATAGTCAAATTGCTTTTTACGTTTATACCGACATTGGCTCCTCCACAGAATAAATCTACAAATGTTCCTATTTTTGGGGGAAAATGAGGTAGTATTTGAGGGAGTAACTTGTATTTGCCACCAGTATAATTTAACGGTGACTGTATAAGTTCCTGCTCAAAACCACCATTTAATAGCATCTGCATACGAAAAGTCTCTCTGCGTTTTCTTCAATATTTGATTTTCCTGTAGAAAAAGCCTTGTAGTCTTGTGAAAAAGTTTTTAACTTTCCTTTAGACTCAAGTATTCTTATGATTTCTTTGTCTGATAATTTGGCATTAGAACGTTCATTGCCTTTGTTAGCCATATTATTATATGAAAGAACAATGTATTTAGCTTTTATATTCCTTATTAAATCTTCAAAGGCTTCGACTGCTTTTGTTGTACAATAATGGCTTTTTAAAGCTGAACGATTCATTTTTTTTGCAACGCCTGTAACATCTGGCTTTTCCCAACGAGCTATATTTTCTAGCAAATGGTATGCATCGCAATACTGTCTTGAATTATAAGGTGGGTCTAAATAAACAATATCAGCAGAGATTTTTTTTACTAGTATGTTTATATCTTCATTATATATTTCGTTTTCTATATTGTTCTTGTTTATTTTAGGTATAGAAAGTTCAAAATTTCGGTTTAGCTCACCATTTTTTCTGTATGCATCATAATGACCGCAAGTATTGGCTATCTTATCAATTGAATAGAGTAAAGAGGTAATTAAAACACAGCGTTCACGATAGTTAATAAGGTTGGCTTTATAGTTGTTTTCTATGTTTTCTCTAATAAAACCTATTTTTTTACAGTTTTTCTTGCTGAAATATGTATCAGAAAAGTTTATTGACATATAATTGTCTTCACTAACAGAAGCTTCATTGTATTGGTTTATATAATCCGTTATCTTTTCCAAAGAATAGTTTTCAACTCCAAACCAAGTCTGGAAACAGAGATAATTAAAATAAAGAATATCATTTAAAATGAGATGTTTGTTTTGAAATATAGAAGATACCGCACCTGTTCCTGCGAACAAATCTGCGAAGGTATCGAAATCTCCACATTCGCTGGTTATGATTTCTTTTATGAATGAGTTAAGTTTATATTTGTTACCTAGATAACGTCTGTTATTTATTGAAAAATACTTGTTATTGTCTTCATCAAAGAAACCAAAAGTGCCATTCTTAAATTTATGGTCAATTAGTTCTGTTGTGTTGTTTATAACTTGATTGTACATAATTTACGCTTCTTTCGGTTAGCTTATTTTAATATAAAAGAGAACTATTGTCTAATTTTATTAATTTGATATGCTTTTAGCATTGCAAACCACATAATTAGATTGAGTTAGTAAGACTCTGTTAAAGAATTAAATTCTTGTTGAAGATAAAAAATCTATTGTTGTAATAAACAGAGCTCTCAATAGAATTAGCAAAGAACAGCTAATCAAGGGTAAAGTTTAACAACAAAATATTCGTAGCTGTTTATCGATTTTTAGTATAACTATGTTTATGGTAAATGTCAATATATTTTTTCACAAATGTGTAAATATTGTTTTTGTTGTTAAATCGTAAGTTTGATTGCTTCGTTTTCTTCAAAAACTCGCAATGACGATATAATACAAGGTTCTAATATTAGATAGTTTACTAAGCTTAAGCTAAACAATAACTACAATAACTACCAATTCAATAAAAACTAATAAAAATGGATTGTCACGGCTTCAAAGAAGCCTCTCAATGACGATTTAATTGATGAGGGTTTATTAATACGCTACGCTAAAGATGGTAGACTACGAACTACGTTACCTCTCAGACCTGCCTTTGGCAGGTCACCTCAGCAGCGGTTATCACTTCCTGTGACCGCTTGCACGCCGCCATCCTTGGCGGCAGTCCTCTAGGAGAGCCTTTAGAAGAAGGTGGTTCTAAAGTCCCTCTTTGAAGGGGTCTTATTTAAAGAAAGTAATAATAAAAAGTATTATTATTGTTTTATTTTATTGATTTATCAATATAATTGCTGTAATCTTAGCTATATTAAAAATAACAATCATAAATTTTATAAATTGCTTTACCAACTTTCTGTTGGCTTGCAATAATGGTTATAGCAGAGACTAGCGATTGCTAAAACAATCCTCTTATCTCTTGCCTCTAATCTCTTATCTCTAAAAAAATTCGGAGTAGAAAAGCATGTGTGAAAAATGCGAATATAACTTCAAGAAACTTGAAGAAAAATGGCAGCCAAAATGGCGTAAAATGAATCTTTACAAAACAAGTGAAGATCCCAACAAGAAAAAATTCTATTGTTTAGATTTCTTCCCGTATCCTTCTGGAAACGGTCTTTCTGTAGGTCACTTACGCAATTACGTTCCAACTGACGTAGTTTCTCGTTTGAAAAGAATGCAGGGCTATAACGTTCTTCACCCAATGGGTTGGGACGCTTTCGGTCTTCCTGCTGAAAACTTTGCGATAAAACAGGGGGTTCACCCCGCAGTTACTACTGAAAAGAATGCTTCCAACTATCGCAGACAGCTTTCTTTGGTTGAATGCAGCTATGACTGGGAAAGAGAAATCAACTCTACAGACCCAGACTATTATAGATGGACACAATGGTTTTTCTTACTCCTTTATAAACGTGGATTAGCTTATAAAGCAGCAGGTGCTCAGTGGTGGTGTCCAAACTGCCGAACCATTCTTGCTAACGAACAGGTTGAACAAGGTAAATGTTGGCGTTGTGAAGGTTTAGTAGAAAAGAAAGACCTTAATCAGTGGTTTTTCAAGATTACTGATTACGCTGACAGACTTATTGACGATCTTAAGCTCATCAACTGGCCAGACCGCATTAAGAAAATGCAGGAAAACTGGATTGGTAAGAGCAAAGGTGCAGAAGTTAATTTCAGAGCGAAAAGTCCGACTACTGGCGAAGAATTTGATTTGCCTATTTTCACAACTCGTGTAGATACAATTTTCGGCGTTACTTTCATGACTTTGGCTCCAGAACATAAACTGGTTGAAAAGCTTACTCACCCCGACAATAAATCATCGGTTGAAGCTTATATTGCTGAATCTCGCAAAAAATCGGAAATAGACAGACTTTCTACAGACAAAGAAAAGACTGGCGTAGCTCTTGGTTCTTATGCTATCAACCCATTTAACGGTGCTAAAGTTCCTATATATATTGGTGACTATGTTCTTGCTGGTTATGGAACAGGTGCTGTAATGGCTGTTCCTGCTCATGATGAAAGAGATTTTGCCTTTGCTAAGAAGCACAACATTTCAATTATCGAAGTTATTACTCCAGAAGGTAAACCACAAGGAGAATTAAAAGAAGCTTATACTGAATATGGCACTCTTATAAATTCATCTCAATTCAATGGTTTGAGAAGCGAACAGGCTATCGAAAAGATGATTGAATGGCTTGAAGAAAACAAGAAAGGCTGCGGCAGAATTAACTATAAGTTCAGAGACTGGTTGATAAGCCGTCAGAGATATTGGGGAGCTCCAATTCCTGTTGTTCACTGCGATTGCTGCGGAACTGTTCCTGTTCCAGAAGACCAATTGCCTGTATTATTGCCAAATATCAGTGAATTTAAGCCAGGCACTGATGGAAAATCTCCATTAGCCGCTATTACCGATTGGGTTAATACAACTTGTCCGAAATGTGGCAAACCAGCAAAACGTGAAACCGACACAATGGACGGTTTTGCTTGTTCTTCTTGGTATTTCCTACGTTTTGTAAGCCCCAAATATAAAGAATTTGCTTTCGATAAAGAAAAAGTAAAATATTGGGCACCAGTTGACCTTTATGTTGGCGGTGCTGAACACGCTGTTATGCACTTACTCTATGCTCGTTTCTGGACAAAAGTAATGTATGACGCTGGCTTGATTCCATTCGTAGAACCCTTCCAACAGCTTCGTAACCAAGGTATGATGCTTGCTGCTGGCGGCGTTAAGATGAGCAAGTCTAAGAATAACGTTATCACTCCAGATGAAATGGTTGAAAAATACGGTGCTGACACTCTTAGAGCTTTCATATTGTTCTTAGGAACTTTTGAACTTGAAGTTTCCTGGTCTGATGAAGGTATAAAGGGTATGTATCGTTTTGTTAAACGTGTTTACGACCTTATCAGCGAATTTCAGGGCGGAGATGAAAAGGCAGAAGGTAAAGAAGCTCAGAATCTCAAGAAGATTCTCAATTATACAATTAAGCAAGTTACTACCGATATTGAAAACTTCAGCTTCAATACTGCAATAGCTCGTTTGATGGAACTTACCAATGCAATGGTAGATGCAACCAAGAAGACAAATCTTGCTAAGACAACTCTCTGGAAAGAAGTTGTTGAAAAGATGCTTCTAATGCTTGCTCCAATAACTCCATTCATAGCTGAAGAACTTTGGGAAATTACAGGTCATAAGGGTTCGGTTCATCAGCAGTCTTGGCCAACCTATGATGAAAAAGCTCTTGAAGAAAGCAACATCACATTACCAGTTCAGGTAAATGGCAAACTTCGTGACCAGATTGAACTTCCTGCTAATGTTGATGAAGCAACTGCTCGCAAAGCTGCTGAATCAAGTGAAAAAGTCAAGAGATATCTTGATGGTATGCAGGTTGTCAAGTTTAT
>CAJOQX010000093.1 GCA_905236865.1 Candidatus Rifleibacteriota bacterium | reverse complement strand
GTAATTTGATAAAAAATCAGTATTTATTTGTTTGTAGCCTACAAAAAAATGGATTGACCAAAAAAGGCTTTTAAGTTATAGTTAGCCCGATAAAATTAATTAGTTTTCGAGGAAATTATGGAAAAGTATAATCAGTCAGAAGTGGAATGCCGTAGATGTTTTGGTATAATTAGCCACCCAGACGCAGGTAAAACAACATTAACAGAAAAGTTGCTATTATTCGGTGGTGCAATTCAAATGGCAGGAGCTATCAAAGCAAGAAAAGCAGATAGACACGCCACTAGCGACTGGATGAAAATAGAACAGGAACGTGGTATTTCTGTAACAACTTCCGTAATGAAATTTCACTACAAAGACTACGAAATAAATCTTCTCGACACACCAGGCCATCAAGATTTTTCTGAAGACACATACAGAGTTCTTACCGCAGTTGACTCTGCTTTAATGGTTATAGACTCTGTTAAAGGCGTTGAAACCCAGACAGAAAAATTAATGACAATCTGTCGTATGCGTAATACTCCCATAATTACCTTTATAAACAAATTAGACCGTGAAGGTCGATCTCCACTAGATTTGATGTCTGAAATAGAAGACAAACTTCAGGTTGAATGTGCTCCTCTTTCTTGGCCTATTGGTAGCGGAAAAACATTTAAGGGCGTTTACAATCTTTACAAGAAACAGATTGTTTTATTCAGAGCTGGAGAAGCAAGACGACCGCAAGATACAATAACAATCAACGATTTAAATGACCCAAAACTTGATGAATTGTTAGGTTATCAAGCAAAAGATTTACGTGATGATATTGAATTGTTGGAAGGTGCAGCTTCACCTTTCGACCATAACGAATATTTGAAAGGCAATCAGACTCCTGTATTTTTCGGTAGTGCTTTGAATAACTTTGGTGTTCAAGAAGTATTAGACGCTTTTTGTGAATTATCCCCATGTCCTAAGCCTCGTCAGGCGGAAACTCGTGAAGTATCTCCTTACGAAAAAGATTTCTCTGGCTTTGCTTTTAAAATTCAAGCAAATATGGATCCAGCACATCGTGACAGAATAGCATTTGTAAGAATTTGTTCTGGCAAATTTACTCGTGGTATGAAAGTTATGCATCACAGACTAGGCAAAGAAATTACTATAGCAAATGCAACAATTTTTATGGCACAAGATAGACAAAACGTTGAAGAAGCTTATCCAGGCGATATAATAGGGATTCATAATCATGGAACTATTAGAATTGGTGATACTTTTACAACAAAAGAACCACTTAAATTTACAGGAATACCTAGTTTTGCCCCAGAAATATTTAAACGTGTAATATTAAAAGACCCATTAAAAGCTAAACAGCTTCAAAAAGGCTTGCTACAGCTTTCAGAAGAAGGGGCAATCCAAGTTTTCAGACCTTTGTTTGGCAATGATTATATAATTGGTGCAGTTGGCGTATTGCAATTTGACGTTGTTATTTCAAGACTAGAGGCAGAATACTTTGTTCATGCAATTTATGAAGCGGTAGACTACGGTATAGCTCGTTGGATTACTAGCGATAATGAAAGAAAGTTAGAAGAATTCAAGAAAAGATATAAAACCAGTCTGTCGCTTGATACAGCCGATGCCCTTACGTTTATGTGTCCTGATAAGTGGCGTTTAAACTACGTTATGAAAGAATGGCCTGAAATTCAATTCTTTGAAACTAGAGAACACGAGTAAAAAAGCAAATAATACAATGTTTGAGTTTGAAAAATTTTATAAACAATTGACCAAGTGTAATCTTGGCAAATGGAATGATAAATTTGAAAAAATTATAGAAAAAGCAATCAACAAACCTGATGGTAATATTCCCAACTGGATGAAAGCTTTATCTGAATTACCAGACATTGAAACCCAAGACTGCGTTTTCTTAAACAACAATGCTTCCGTTACTGCCATTCCACAAAATAACATAACGTCAAAAGAAATTGCACAGCTACAAACAGCTTTAATGAAGCTATCACCATGGAGAAAAGGTCCTTTTAACTTATGTGGTGTTGAAATAGATGCTGAATGGAGAGCTGAAATAAAATGGAATCATATTGTTAATGGAATAAGCAGTTTAAAAGATAAAATTGTTTTAGACTTAGGTTGTAGCAACGGCTATTATATGTTCAGAATGGCTGAACAGTACCCTGCTTTTGTTTTAGGTATAGATCCATCTAAAATTTGTTGGATGCAGTTTGAAGCACTTCAAAAATATCTTAAATATCAAAATTTATTTTTCTTACCAATTGGTTTTGAAGATATGCCTGAAAATTGTGAAATGTTCGATACAATATTTGCAATGGGCATATTATATCATAGAAAAGCACCTTTTGATTTCCTTAGAACTCTAAAATATATGTTGAAAAAAGGTGGGGAATTAGTGTTAGACACCATGACAGTTGAGGGTGATGAAACAACTGTTTTAGTTCCAGAAGACCGTTATGCTGGCATGAAAAATGTTTGGTTTTTCCCATCAGACAAAGCTCTTGTTGTTTGGCTGAAAAAAGCTGGATTTTGCAACATAAAAATAATTGATAAATATAAAACAACTGTTGAAGAACAAAGAAAAACTCAATGGATGACAAGCGAATCTTTATCTGATTGGTTAGATTCTAAAGATTCTAGAAAAACAATAGAAGGTTTGCCCGCACCTACAAGAACAATAGTTATTTGTAATAGGGCTTAGTATTTTTTTTCAAAAAACAACTTCAAGTTGAAGTAAACTTTTACATTTCTCCTTTCAATTCATAAGCCAGAGCAAACTCATAAAAAAATCAAGTTGTTTTGCCGATATAGATAGCATGAAAATTAGAGTTAGATATATACTGCCTATTTTGGTAGTCATAGCATTTTTAAGTGGTTTCAAGTCCGACAAAGATTTCCCCGCACCTATTAATGAACCCTCTGCTGCTATTTATTTAAATATTTCTTCTTCTGGAATTTTTGATGAAGAAAATAAATCAGCTTGTGAAGAAATAGCTGACAATGTAGCAAATATTTGCAATTTAAGAGATTCCTCACAAAAAAAAATAAATAAAGATTATAAAAAAATTAGTCTAGATTTTTTAAATGACAGCATAATCAGTGGTTTCTTAAAAATACAAGAAGTATATTTTTATTATAAAAATACTGATGAATATGCACTTATTGCAAATGGTAATTTTGATTTAGAGAAAATAGCTAAAAAATTAAAATCTGAAATAGAATACAACGAAGAGAACAAGATTATTAAAATTACGACTTTAATAAACGATTTAGACAAACAAAATGCTAATTATAAAATATATTTACAAGCAGATGAAAATAAATTGATTTTATGTCCAGAAAAAACGATTTCAAAAGTTGCACAAAATATTAATGCCAGCCAAAATCTATTGGGAAACAACTTTAAAACTTTTGAAAAAATGGTTCAATATAAACCAGCTATTAGTGCTGAAATAAATATTGAAAAATTGATTAAAGAACAAACAGTGAATAATGTTCCAAAATCTTTATCTGCTACTAAGCTTGTTAGGTTATTTATTGCACCTCATCAGAATAAAATGCAATTTAGTATTCCAGATGAACAAGAAAGAGAAGAAATAAAAAAAGAATTGCAAAATCAGACTGTGAATATTAATTCTATCTTTGAAAATAAAACCGATTATAAACTAAAGGAAGGTAAAACCTCTATTTTCTTAGAATCAAAAGCTAATGATGAACAAGTTAAATCGATAAGCCGAAAAACAATGGCCTTTATTCTTCATTTTTTTGTTAAGAATATACCTTAAGTCCCAAAGTAAAAAGTTTTTGTAATTCATCAGAAAAAGAATTGTCTTTTTTATGGATTGTGATTGAGGGCATTTCTAAGCAATCACCAGAATAAAATTTTTCACTTTCAATCATAATTAAATGTGGCTTTTCATCTTCTTTTGGAATGATGTATTCTTTTCTTCTTACTCCAAATTTGTTTTCTGTTAAGTATTTGTTTATTTCTTCTTCTCTTGAAGTAGGTATTATTAGACAAAAACGTCCGCTATAAGGCAACATATATGAAGCTGATTCAACAAAATTCTTAACAGTTCCATTCAGTTCGTGCCTAGCTTGTGCTCTTGATGGATTTGCAGGTAATCGTCCATTTCCCACTTGAAAGTATGGAGGATTTGAAACGACTAAATCATAAGAATCTGGCAAAATTCTTGATGGAATGTCTCTGATGTCCATTTCTTCAAAAGCAAGACCTTCAAAGTTTTTATTTAAAATCAGATTTCTTTTGGATAATTCATAAAATTCATTTTGTAATTCAAAACCAGTTATCTGTAAATTTTTATTCCTATATTTTAGCAAAAAAGTTAAAATACCGCTTCCAGAACCTAAATCAGCTGCAGAAATCATTTCTGGAGTAAATTGAACAAAATTGGCTAACAATAAAGTGTCGATAGAAAAAGCTGTTCCATCAATCTTTTGTATTAGACTGAAATCTGTGCCAGGTATTGTATCTAACCTTTCATCTATATCTATAAAAGTATCTATCAATAGTATTTCTTCAAACTTTCTATAAAATCATTAGGCAAACCCAAAAGTATACCTATATTTAAAGCTTCTTGCGGTACTGTTGCGACCTCTGAAACTTTAATCAAATGGTAATCCATTAATTTATACAAATCTTGTTTTGAAAGGTTTGTAATTTCTGAATTTCTTTGAAATAAAGCTTTCAAACCAGCGACTTGATAAAACACTGCACCATCAGTATTTATTCCATCATAATGCGTAGCTATAATGCCATAAGAGGAAGATAATTGCAATCTTTCACTCAAAGCTTTTACAAATCTACTTCCTTCATAGGGATTTGTTGAGCGTCCTAGTTCATCACATATAGCAATTCCTGTTTTGTCGTCAAGTTTTTTTAATAATTCTGTAAGCTCAATTATTTCAGCACCAAAACTGCTCAAACCATTATCTGAATTTTGTAAATCTCCAGCGATTATATCTATAAAATCAGGTATTTTAAATGAAAATTTATCGGCAAAAGGACAAAAGCCAAATCTTGCTAATTCCGCATTTAAAGCTATTGTTTTTAAAGCAACACTTTTACCTCCCATATTAGCACCAGTTAGAATAGTTACTCCTTTTTGTAACTGTATTGATACAGGAACAAATCTTCTGTTGTTTGCTTTTAAGTTTTCTGCTATTTCTGGTTCAATAGCATTTTCTATTGTAATATTTTTTCCTGAATCTGCTTCGTAGATTTCAGGAATACAACATTTGTTTTCTATTGCTAATTCGGCTTTTGCTAGTAAAAGTTCAAATAGCCCAATATTATTAACTATTGTTTCAAGTTCATTTTGGTATTTTTTCAGCTTTATAGTTAATTTTTTACGTACAGATAGTTCTTCATCTCGTTCTTGACAAACAATTAAAGCTCTTTCGTTTCTGAGTTGCTCTTTTATTTGATTATCTTTTTCTAAAACTATTTTTGATTCAATGAGCTTCTTTTGCTCTCTGATTTCTTTTAGATTGTCAGACCAAATTTCGTGTATATAAAAACTTCTAGTAATAATTTTATCTGGATTCAAAAGTATTATTATTTGATTTAAGCAAGAGTTAGACAGTTTTTCAAGTGTTATTTTATTTTTATCAGCTAGTTCTAATATGTCGCAGACAATGATAACAAAGTTTTTTATTTCAAATAATTCTGTTTCGTTTAAAGTTTGGTTGTTGTTTAAATTATTGAGAGAACCAGAAATGTTCCGTAGTTCCATAAAGTATCTATTAAAACTTTGAAATAAATCTGGCTTTTCCTTTAATATTGAAATAATATGGCTTAAAACTTCAAAAGATTGTCTAAGATGTTTTTCATTATTTGATTTAAATGGCTTAATTTCTGATAAAGCTTTTATTCCGTAGGGTGATTCTATCTTTAATTGTTTAAATACCCATTTAAGCCTGTCTAGTGATCTTTTATTATCATTTATAAAATTAGTCATAAAAATTTATTAAAAAATGGAAAATTATAGTTAAAAATTAATCAAATAGAACCGAAAATTTTGATGGATTTGTTTGCCTCCTTATTTTTTTCAGGCCAGGGTATTGAAACCCTGGCATTTTTTTTTGAACTTTATTGTTTCTTGTTTTGGTATTCTTTTTCCCAATTAGATACAAAGGCCTTAACTACTTTTTCCCAATTTAAATCGGTCTGATTAGCAGCATAAGCTGTTAAAGCTAAACCAAGTTGAGTTTTCCATTCATCTGAAGGAATTGTAGTAAAATCCCAAGGAACAGGATTTTTACCCATAGCAGTGTACATTGCGTTTTGCTGGATAAAAATATTTTCCGAATATACTGCTTTTTTGAATGGAATAGCGAAACCCATTTTATGTGCCATTGCATTAGTACCGTCATTAGAAGTAACACACCAAGTTATAAAATCAAGAGTAGCTTTTATATCCTTGAAAGATGCTTTTCTATTAACGCACCAATAGTTTTCGGTTCCAGTACATAAACCTTGATTGTCTTCATCTCCAACGCCAAAATACAATGGAATCATAGCTAGTTTATACTTGTTAAATCCACTATTCATCAAATTAACAAATTCCCAAGAACCGTTTTGATAGAAAACGGCTTTACCAGAAATGAATTCTTCTCTTGCTTCATCTACTGTTGTTACGAATAGTTCGTCAGGCGGGCAAGTGCTATTATTTATATATAGATTCCAAATTTTTCTATAGTTATCAAGATAATCTCCTTGAATTCTCTTTAAAAGATTAGCCCTGCTATCTTGATATTCAAAATGTATTGGCATATTTGCAAGATGAGTTTTAAATCTCCAATCTGAAGATTTATCCATCCCAGAAGAACAAAAAGCAGAAAAACCTAGATGTTCTCTACGAGAAGTTATGTCTTCTGCGATTGCTTGAAGTTCATAAAGAGATGTTATATCGCTAATGTCGTAACCAGCTTTTTCAAGTAAATCACGATTAACAATTATTCCGTAAGTTTCAATAGCATAAGCGACACCGCAAATTCTTCCCATAGAGTCTTTTAAAGAATAATTATCATTGGTAAGTTCTTTGTAAAAATCGGTATGAGCTAAGTTAAAACAATATTTTTCCATTCCGTTCAAAGTCGCTGGTGCAAGTTGAAATAAAGTTGGGGCTTTACCACTCTCTAATTTTTCTACAAGACTTTGATGGTAGTTACCGCCGATAACAGTATCTACTTTCACTTCCACACCTGTTTTTGAGGTGTATAGCTTTGCTAGTTCTTGCCAAGCTTCATCGGCTTCAGGTTTAAAATTAAAGAAATAAACTGAACCTTTATCTGTTGCACTATAAACAGCATTTATAGAAAGGAAACAACAAACAAAACATAGAGTTAAAATTATTTTGAAAACCTTTTTATTTCTATTCATTTTTTCTAAGTCCTTTCTTTTAGAATCTACAAGGAAGGAATTTGTTTCAAAAAACTATATTTTAGAAACAAATTCACGAAAAGCTCTTCTAGCATCTTTTATAATTCTTTCTTTTCTAACTTCGCTTCTTTCGTTATCTATATTTTCAAAAATGCCAAAATTAATATTCATTGGATGAAAATCCTTGTGCCCCTCAAAAGTTATATAATTCAGTAAACAACCAATCATTGTTTGAGGTGGAAAAACTAAAGGTTCTTTTCCTTGAATTATTCTAGCGGCATTAATACCAGCAACTAATCCACTCATTGCTGACTCTGTATAGCCTTCAACTCCACTTAGCTGACCTGCAAAAAACAGATTTGCATCATCTTTTAATTGCATAGTAGGCTTTAATACTGTTGGGGCATTTATATAAGAATTTCGGTGCATTTGCCCAAGTCTTACAAATTCAGCTTTTTCTAAACCTGGAATCATACTGAAAACTCGTTTCTGCTCGCCATGCTTTAAATTGGTCTGGAAACCAACCATATTATAAAGACTTCCAAGTAAATCATCTTGTCTAAGCTGAACTGCCGCCCAAGGTCTTTTGCCAGTGCGTGGGTCTGTTAAGCCAACAGGTTTTAACGGTCCAAATCTTAAAGAATTTTCACCAGATTCAGCTATAATCTCAACAGGTTGACAAGCACTGAAGAACTGCTTTTTTGCATTTCTTTCCATTTCAGAAAGATCGATTCTTTCAGCAGCTAATAGTTCACGAACAAAGTTTTCATATTCTTCTTTGTTCATTGGACAGTTGATATAATCACCTTTGCCTGTTTCGCCGTATCTATCAGATTTAAAGGCTATTTCCATATTGATAGAACTTGATTTTACGATAGGGGCTACAGCATCATAAAATTCAAGTTGCTTCTTGCCAATACGTTTAGCGATGCTATCTAACAAGGCTGGAGAAGTTAAAGGACCAGTTGCAATAATTACTATTCCTTCTTGGGGAATTTCAACACATTCTTCATTGTGAAATTCTACAAGATTATGAGTTTTTATATATCTTGTAATTTCTCTTGAAAAAGCAAGTCTATCAACCGCTAGTGCATTCCCTGCAGGAACTCTGTATTTATAAGCAGTATCTATAAAATAACTATTTAAGAAACGTAACTCTTCTTTCAATAAACCTGACGCTCTGTCAGGTAAATTGCTGCCTACAGAATTGCTGCAAACAAGCTCTGCAAACAAATCTGTTGAATGTGCTCCTGTTGATTTTTGTGGACGCATTTCAATTAATTTAACAGGAATAGAACGTCTAATAAGTTGAACTGTAGCTTCTGTTCCTGCTAATCCTGCACCAATAACAGTAACTCTATTATTATCATTCTTGTTAGCCATTTTTTTGAACACCGTTGTTTTCTTGAACTCGTTTATATTTACAACCTTTTGCGGAGCATTTTATATAATCTCCAAGTTTTTTTGTATTAACCCAAACAAGTGGCGAATTGCAATCAGGGCAAAGTTCACCAGTTGGTTTATTCCAAGTTGTAAGTGAACATTTTGGATAGTTGCTACAACCATAGAATAGTCTTCCTCTTTTGGATTTTTTTTCTACTATTTTACCACCACAAGATGGACATTTTACGCCTATATCTTTTACTATGGGATGTGTGTTTTTACATTCTGGATAATTACTACAAGCGATAAATTTTCCAAATCGGCCAGTTCTTATTTGCATTTGTGCACCGCATTGGTCACAAACTTCGTCTACATATTCTACTTCTGGTTCAACTTCTTCTATACGAGCAAGTTTTTCTGCTATTTTCATTGGAGGTTGAGGAATTCCTTCCGCAAATAAAAGCAACTCGTCTGGAATATTGATAGTAGATTTACATTCTGGATATGATGAACAAGCTAAAAATTTACCAGTTCTTCCTATACGTACCATCATTTTTTTACCACAAATTGGACAAGTTACATCTGATTCAATTTGTAGTTTATCTATTTTTTCTTCTGCTTTTTTTAAATCTTCAGAAAAAGGAGAGTAGAAATCATTTAAAACTTTGACCCAATCAGCTGTTCCTTCTTCTATAAGGTCTAAGTTACTTTCCATTGAAGCAGTGAAGCCTGTATTTATTAAATTAGGGAAGTAGCTTTCTAAAATTTGACTTACAGCAAAAGCAGCATCCGAAGGAATAAAGTGGCCATCTACTTTTTTTACGTATTTTCTTTGTTGAATTGTATCAACAATAGTAGCATAAGTTGAAGGTCTACCTATTCCTTCTTTTTCAAGAGTTTTGACAATTGAAGATTCCGAATATCTAGGAGGAGCAGAAGTATAGTGTTGTTCTGGTAAAGTAGCAACAAGACTTAATTTCTCGCCTTCTTTCATAGATGGAAGCTTTTGCTTTTCATTATCTTCCAAATCGTTTTCACTATCTTCGTCTTTAGCAATAGCATATAAAGAAGTGAAACCGTCAAACTTCATTGTTGTTCCAGAGGCTTGGTAAAGGTTATTTCCTACTTTAACATCAACAGTTACAACATCATAAACAGCATCAGCGATTTGAGAAGCTGTATATCTTTTCCAAATTAATGAATATATTTTAAGTTGTTCTGCCTTGAGGTATCGTGCTATAGAATCTGGAGTTCTGAATACAGATGTGGGTCTAATTGCTTCGTGAGCATCTTGAGCACCTTTTTTTAGTTTAAAAAATCTATTGTTGTCTAATCTATATTCTTTTGAGTAATTTTTTTCAATAAAAGAATTTAATTCACGTAAACCTTCTGGAGAAATTCTAACAGAATCTGTTCTCATATAGGTGATAAGTCCAACTTGTCCTTCTTCACCTAGTTCAACACCTTCATAAAGCTTCTGTGCAATAGACATTGTTTTTTTAGGGGCAAATCCAAATTTCTGAGCTGCTTCTGCTTGCAAAGTGCTTGTGATAAAGGGTGGGGGAGGAGATTGCCTTTTTTCTCTTTTGTTTATTGCTGTAGCAACAAGGGAAGAATTCTTTAATGTTTCAACTATTTTATCTGCTGCTTCTTTGTTTGAAACATCAGCTTTTTTACCATCTATTTTTACTAATTTAACTCTGAATTTCTTTTGATTTTCAGTTTTTAAATCAGCTTCTATAGTCCAATATTCTTCTGGAACAAATGCTAAAATTTCTTTTTCTCTTTGGCAAATAAGGTCAACTGCAACAGATTGAACTCTACCAGCAGAAAGTCCTAAGCAAATTTTTTGCCAAAGTAACGGAGAAAGTTTATAACCTACTAATCGGTCTAATATTCTTCTCGACTGTTGTGCATTAACCAAATCACAATCAATACTTCTAGGCGATTCTAATGATTTTAAAACATCTTCTTTGGTGATAGAATTAAAAGTTATTCTGCATTTTGAAAGAGGGTCTATATTCAAAACATTTGCTAAATGCCAACTTATAGCTTCACCTTCACGGTCAGGGTCTGGGGCTAGATAGACTTTATCAACGGTCTTTGCTATTTTTTGCAAATTCAAGATAACATCTTTTCTGTCTTCCACAACATGAAAATCTGGAACGAAACCATTGTCAGTGCTTACTCCAAACCTAGTAGGGGGTAAGTCGATAACATGACCTTTACTTGCTTCAACAATAAATTCTTTTCCTAAAAATTTAGAAAGAGTTTTTATTTTTCCTGGAGATTCAACTATAATTAAATTCTTAGACATCGCTTTCACACCACAAATCTTTCTTTAGTGAATTGTAGAATAATAATAATCATCACAAGACTCGAAATCTTTTGATTCTGCTATATCAACAGTTTTATTCATTGTCAATATTATTTCAAGCTTCGTTTTATTGACCCCACGCAAATCCATTTGTTGCAAATATAAAATAGTTCTTTCATATTGCAAAGAAGTAATAGAACCATCTTCCAAGCCACTCAGCAAATAACGTTGGGCATCTGGAGTAAGTCTAATAGCTTCTTTTGCATTAAGCTGTCTGACTCCAGAAAATTTGCCATCGCTACCTTTTTCTCGGTTATTTACTTTTACTATTGGATTAACTTTAGAAGTTATCATGGCAACTATTCCCATTGCCATATCGATATCATCCATAGAAAATCCTTTTTCAAGTAATTGAGTAACAATATGCTTGTCGTGACTATCTTTTTGACCACCACTTTCAATCCGTTTAATAACTATATTCATGATTTCCATGATATTAGTCAACGGGCTTTTGATTTTGTCCATAGCCTACCTTATTTATTTTATTTTTTTATATTTTTATTTTTCTTCTAATCTGGTATCTTCCACCAGATAATCTTACTATATAATTTCTCATTTCAAGACGCAAAAGTAAAGAAAACAATTTTTCATTATTCCAGCCTTCTTGAATAAGACAATCTATATTAGCCTCATTAGCTAATCTAATCAATAAATTTCTTTCATCTTCACTTAATTCTTCATCATCAGAAATTTCTTTTTTCTTTAGATTCTCATATTCATCTAATTTTTCTTTAGGTAATAAATCAGAATAATAATCAATTATTTCGTCTGGTGAAGTAACAAGGTTTGCTCCTTCCTTAATTAGTTCCATCGTTCCTTGCGATGGACTTTTACCATTCCCACCAGGAACAGCAAATATTTCTCTATTTTGTTCTCCAGCTAACCGTGCAGTAATTAATGAACCACTTCTTGCACTTGCTTCAATAACTAAAGTTGCAATACACATTCCCGATATGATTCTGTTTCGTATAGGGAAATACCATGGTAATGGAGAAACACCTGGATCATATTCGGAAATTATTGCTCCTGTTTTTAGCAACTTATCACGCATCTTCGAATTTGAGCGAGGATAAACAATATCAACACCGTTGGCTAATACCGCAATAGTCTTTCCCTCAGCATCTAATGCTCCTCTATGTGCATAAGTGTCTATTCCAAGAGCAAGACCGCTAACTATCATAAAACCTGCTTTTGCAAGTTTGTAAGCAAAATCATAAGCTAATTCATATCCCATTTGTGAAGCATTTCTAGCTCCAACAATTGCTATTGCTGGGAAAGAGTCAGTTATTCTTTCTCCTTTGCAATAAAGAAATATAGGCGAATCTGGTATTTCACGAAGAAAATTAGGATATTCTTTGTCTGTAAAAGTTATTAACCTTATGTCGTTGTTTTCAAGCTTTTCTATAGAGCATACAGGAAGAGTATTTGGAGCTTCAACAACAAATCGATTCGCTTTTTTTATATCCCAGCCTTTTATTGTTAGAAGTTCTTGCTTGGTTGCTTGTAATGCCTGTCTTGGATTTTGGAATTTCTTAATAAGTCCAGACATTAAAGTTGCTCCGATCCAGTTTTTCATAGATGCTAGTCGAAGCCAATCCAACCTGTTATCAACCATAGAACATAGACTCCTTAGGCATCTTGATTTGTTTTATAGTCTTTTTGCACCAAGTTACCTGATTTTCGTCTTTTGATTCGGCAGCTACAACAGTTAATCTTGGCAGAGCTTCTATCCCAGCAGTTGTTAGGGCTTCATAAGCCATATTCTTGATTGCCATCTGATCATTTTTAAACATTTCTATAAACAAATCGGGATTATTTATTGCCATATCTCCAAGGATTCTATGAATGGTTTTGGTTTCTGGCCCTTCTTTTTGTTTTGCGGCAAAAATCATAAGTGCTAAGGCATCTTCTTCTGCTCCAAGATTTCCGATAGCCTTGATTGCTGCAAGTCTAACTTTTTTTTCTGAATCACCTAAAGCATGTTTTAACATTGCTCTTGATTTACTGTTAGGGAATCCTCCAAGTGCTTCTGCTGCAACCGCTCTAACATTTGTATCAGAATCTTCTAATAACATTATAATACTATCTAGTCCACGTTCCTCATGCATTTCTCCTAATGCTAAAGCTGAATTTTTACGCAAATCAGGATCGTCACTGTCTATACATTTCAAAAGTTCTTCTTGAACTTTTTTACCCATCTTTTTAAAGGATTGTACAACATTGCGATGAACTTCTGAGTTACGGTCAGAGAAACATCTAATTAACGGAACAATAGAACGCTCATCTCCTGATTTTCCAAGAGAAATAGCGGCATATATACGAACCCATTCGCTATCATCTTTTAGCGAAATAATCAAAGAATCTATTAAGTCTGGATGATTTTCTATCATACCAGCAGCTTGACAAGCAAATAATCGAAGTTCTGCATCACCTCTCCGCATAGCTTCAATGATTTTATCTACATATTTTGGACCGACTTCTTTTATAACGTAAGAAACCCAATATCTTATATCATCATTGTCGCTAGACAGGAATCGCATCACTTCGTCTATTGGAAGGTTTTCTAATTTACAAAGGCTTTCAGCAGCAGCTTTTCTTACACTCCAAACTTCATCAGCAAGAGTAAGAATCAAATGCTTAGTTACCGATGTATCAAATGCACTTCCTAATGCTTTTGCTGAAAAATACCTTATTTCTTTGTTCGAATCATGAAGAGCATTAACCAAATAAGGAACACCTGGCTCTCCTATAGATTCTAGGATTCTTGTTACCCAATATCTAACATCGTCATTTGGGCTCTTTAAAGCTTCTGCGATGCGGTCAACTCCACGTTCACCTATTTCTGTTAAAGCGTAAGCACAACTTCTTCTGACATTCCAATCTGTATCTGATAGACCTGTAACAAGAACAGGAACAGCTCTTGGATTGCCAATTTCCCCCAAAGTTGAAGCTGCAAAAGCTTTTATTTCGGGATTATCTATCTTGAATAATCTCATAAGGGGCTCTACAATTCTAGCTCCGATTTTAACCATAGATTTACGAATTAAATATCTATGATTTTCATCCATTTTAATTATTTCATCGAATAACTTTTGCAAGCTTTTATTGCCAGCTTTTACTAATGCTCTAAGACAACCATCTCTTACTTCTTCGTTTGGACCCCTTAAATATTCAAACATTAAATCTATAGCATTATCACCTATTTCTGCTAAAGCCATAGTTGCACTTTTACGAATTGTCCAATCTGGGTCAGCTAATGATTCTATCAAAACTCTAATTACACGCTTGTCTCCAGATTCTCCTAAAGCTGCAGCTATAACATACCTAGTTTGCTTATCGCCAGTTCTTAAAGCTTCTAGTAAAAATCTCTGTGCTTTTGGACCTAATTTACCTAATGTTTTTATTGTCCAAAATTTGATGTCTTCATCGTTGGTTATCTTTAAAACTTGTTGTAATGGTGCTATAACAGGTTCTCCATATTTTACTAGTGCATCGGAAGCTGATTTTCTAACTCTCCATTTTGGATCCCCTAATGCTCTCAATAAAGGAGTCACACCTTGTGGAACTTTTGAATTACCTATGGCAGCACAAGCAAAAAATCTTATTTCGTCATTTGGATTTTTTGTTGCTCTTAAAATTGCAGGAAAGCCTTTGGAACCTAAATCTCCTAGAATTTGGACAGACCAATGTTGAACATCAACATTATATGAATTTAAAGCAGCAGATAAAGCGGGAATAACCATTTCACCAAAACTTTTAATTATTTCTGCTGCACTTTTTCTGACTGGCCAATTTTCATCTGAAAGACAAGAAATCAAGAACTGAAGAATAGATGGGTCTTTACTTTCTGCAAGTTTTGATAATAATTCTAATTTCTTATCTTTTGATGAAGTTGGGAATAAATCGATATAACGTTGATTGTTGCTATCCATTGTTTTTCCTTATTTTTATTTCTTGTCTGCAATATCGCTAGTAGAACTAGATACAATTTTTGGAACATTATTAATTGTTTCTGAATTATTATCTAGTTTTTTATCTAGCAGATTGTCGGTTTGTTCGTTAAGAGAATTATTGGTTTCTATAATTGCCATGGTTTCAGAGCTAATTTCATTAGTAGAATTTAAAACTGGAGGCAACTTTTCTTCTTCATCATATTGAACTTTTTCTAATAATCTAACTGTAATTTGAACTGATTCTGGAATTATAGATTTTACTTTAACTCGTTTTGAAAAACCGTAAGGTATTTCCAGCGGTAATAGATGAGTTCCAGAAGCCAATCCTTTTACTCGGATAATATTTTTTAGCTCGTTTTTATTGATTGAATTAATATCATCAATATACCCTTCCAACTGAATTGTATAAGTGGTTACATCATATTCAACAAGCTGTTCCTCATCGTGAGTAACCTCTAATGGAAGGTTAGACATTTCTTTGGTTACTAAAATATCAGAATAACCAATATTAACCATAATATTATTGTTTCCAACCAAATTAATACCTTTAGGTAATTTTATTTTTCCTAATACTTCTGAAGATTTCTGTATTTTTGATAAATCTACTTGCTCCAATGAAATATCATTTATGTTTTCTAGCAGTTTTGCAGAACCACTGATAGTTACTTTATCTGGTTTTACAATACAGCTGTCTAATTTTTTCCCTTCTGGAGGTTTGTTGATTAATTCTGCCTTTACAGATATGGTCTTTTCGGGATAACCCTCTCTAACTGCCAGGTCTAATTTAATATTATTGTTATCAATGCTGATTAGTTTACCTTTAAGGTCACTTTCAATAATACCATCTTGATAAATTATATGAGCTTGCCTATATTCACTCAAGGAGCGTTTAACGTCATCAAGATACAAATCTATTCTACATTCTTTTATTGTATCTATTACATCAATAGGAGCAGTAACAGATAAATACTCTGGTGAAACAGAGGGTTCGCCACTAAGATATCCGTCTGGAACAGAACCAATAACATTGACATTTACTTTTATTTTTTTTGTATGCATTTTAATTGCATTTATAACTAATTGAGCAGGTTCTTTTGCAACAACTTGTAAATTTGAAGTTGGCGGGAAAAGAACATTTACTGGTAAAGTTAATTTTCCACCATGGCAATTGATTAAGTCTACACTTGCAAAGGTATTTTCTTCCACTTTTGTTGCTATAAAAGTATTTCTTGGACCTTTAACTTTTATTTTAACTTCTGGAGATTCTGGAATTACTTTATAATTCTTTGAATCATCTTTATTCAAATATACAATTTTAACTTTGTAATCTCTAACAATAGGTGTGCCAGAATGAATATTAACATAAAACCATGATAAAATACCCAATAAAATAGCAACAGGTTTTAACCAGAAACGTTCTTTCATTTCTTTCCGTAAAACCTCCATTTGTTAGAATTAGGTTCATTAACTTTTTTTAAGGCATTAATTATAAATTTATTAACTTCTTCTATTGATATATCTCGAATCAAATTTCCACTTTTTGCTCTTGAAATAGTGCCTGTTTCTTCGCTTACTACTATAATTAGAGCATCTGTTAGTTCAGAAGTACTTATTGCTGCACGGTGACGACTTCCTAGTTCTCTTGCTACTTCTTTGTGATTGCTTACTGTAGGTAAAAAACAGCCAGCAGCTTCAATTCTGTTATTCTTAATTATTGCAGCTCCATCATGCAACGGTGAAAATGGCCAAAAGATTGAACCTAATAATTCAGATGTTATTGTTGCTCTTAAAGGAACACCATTATCAATATATTCTTTTAACCCAATTTGTTGTTCGATTATAACCAATGCTCCTATGTGTTTTTCAGAGCAACTCTTTATTGCTTTAGTTATATCTGATGCCATTTCTTCGATAGTTCTGTCATCTATTGCCCCTTCGGCTAGAAAATGCCCTTTGCCAATATCTTCAAACGCTCTACGCAATTCTGGCTGAAATATTATAACCAATGCTACTACACCTGATGGAAGTAATTTCTCTAAGACCCAGGTTACTGTGTTTAAATTAAGATATTGAGAAAAAACAAACAAAACAACAATGACACAAATACCCTTCAAAAGATTAAAGGCTCTAGAACCTTCTATAAAACGGAGTCCTAAGTATATAGCATAACTTACAAGGATTACATCAAAAATATCCTTATAGCCAATATCGCTAATAAGATTCATAAAATAACTTAGCAAAGAATTCAAAACTCTACTCCTAATTCAGTAATGATTTCTTTTACTAACTTATCTGTTTCTAAAGAAGATTCACACAATGGCGATCGTAAATAATTTTTGATTAGATTCTTTTGAGCTAAAGCTGATTTAACTGGTAATGGATTTGTTTCTACAAACATGGCTTTATGTGTAGGTAATAATTTATAATGTATTTCTCTCGCTTTGACCCAATCATTATTTAACGCAGCATCATTAAACTCTTTCATTAGTTTAGGTGCAATATTGGCAGTGACAGATATTGTTCCTACAGCACCACAAACCATGATAGGAAGATTTAAAGCATCTTCGCCCGAAAAAATAGAAAAGTGTTTTGGTAAAATGGAAACAAGTTTCTCTAGTTGTTCTATATTTCCAGAAGCTTCTTTAATTCCGCAGATATTTTTTGTTTTTGAAAGTTCTAAAACTGTTTCAGGTAGAATATTGCAGCCAGTTCTTCCTGGGACATTATATAAAACAACAGGAAGTTCTGTGGATTCGGCCACTTCTTTAAAATGAGTAACCAAACCTTTTTGTGGTGGTTTATTATAATATGGAGTTACGGTGAGAACGGCATCTGCTCCTAATTCTGCTGCTTTAGAAGCTAACAAACAGGCCTGTTTAGTGTTATTGCTACCTGCACCAAACATAATTTTACATTTTTTAGATAGCTTTTTCTTTGCTATTTTCATCAATTCTTTTTTTTCTTCAAATTCAAGAGTAGCACCTTCGCCTGTTGTTCCACAAATAACAATACCATCTGTTCGGTTTTCTAAATGAAAATCTAACAGATTACTCCAAGCGTCAAAATCAATTTCTAAATTTTTATTAAAAGGGGTCACTATTGCAACCCAAGAACCCTTTAGAAAATCAATTTCCATCATACTCTCCGATGAACTAGCAATCTAAAACAATATAACACTACTATATGGAAAAGTCATTATTTTTTTAATAGGATTTTAAAAAGTGTTTTTTTATATAATTATAGCATTTTATATTTTTTTGTTCATGGCAAACGCAAACTTTTTCTTTTATTTATGAAGTTTTCATAGATTACCACGCCTCTTTCAGAGGCTCGTAATGATAAATTAATTTTGGATGACAGTGAGACGCGAGACTTTTTTCTCCGAATAAGACCCGTTCCCTCAAAGACAATTCAAGGCAGTAATTTCCAGAGGTCGCAAGAGGAGAAATATGTCGAACAAGCGAACTGTCATTGTATGTTTTATTATTTTTTGGGATGGACTTCGTTTTGTTTTCAGCAACACCACAGCGAATAAAATCGCATCGCAATGACGTAATGAAAGAATGATTAATAGCGAAAAAAGTTTGCGTTTGCTCTGTTTTTTTGTTTATTATGAGTTGAAAAAAAATTTATGTAGTAATATATTTACCAAAAATTACTGTTTAATGGTATAGAGACTTTATAATGAAAAAATTAATTCTTGGTTTATTATTCTTATTTGTGGCTTTTGCAATATTAGGTTGTGGTGGCAATAGCGATAAAGCTTTTAAAAACGCTTCCAAAGAAGAAGGGGAAGATGTTGGAGATAGTGCCCAAATTCAAGCAGCTCTTTTTGATAGGCAAAAGTGGACAGTTACAATAGGGAAAAACAAAGAATTTCCAGAATATTTAGGAAAATTGTTGAGCCAAAAAGGTGGCCCAGACCAATCAAAGATTCTTGTAAGTGATGCTTTCTATAATTTTGATAAAAATACGAATAAATTAATTATTGATGTTAATTGCCAAATTAATGAACAAACAAGGTTATTAAAAATTGATTGTGGACAAATTAATATAGATAATCATAATTTTCAAACAGCTAGCGAATGGAATATCAGTCTTTTCGATGATAAAGATAATGCTGTTAATGAAAGCTGGACAGGTTCTTATAAAAAAAATGAGTTAGCAGATTATAGTAAAGTTAAAAAGTTTTGGAATCCAGATATTATTTCAGCAAGAATTAAAGACAATGTTATTGGTATTATTTTTAATTCTAATATAAAAATCGAAAAATAACTAATAAGGATGTATTAAGAGCCTAACGGCTCTCGTGGTGGGTGGAAAGTGATGAGTTGTTGGTGAATTCTCCACACATAACTTATCATGCATTACTTATCACAAGAGGCGTTAGCTTATCTTATTTCTTACAATAACTACAACAAAAACCAACAACAATAAAAACTCTTAAATGCCTATTTTTGTTAATTATAAACTATACAAATAACCTCCTCTAGGGTTAGAGCTTCTTCATAAGCCTATTTGTCCTAAGATATAGAGTTGAAATCAGTGCAAAAAAGTTATGAAAAAACTCTTATTTAGATTTGTTTAAAGTTTTTCTAAAT
>CAJOQX010000092.1 GCA_905236865.1 Candidatus Rifleibacteriota bacterium | reverse complement strand
ATTCTGCTTGATTAGACATTTTTTCTCGAACTAAATCAGCCAGTCTTTCTACTGTTTTGCACCTGAAAATGTCTTTAGCACTTAAATAGAGATTGTCAAGATTAGTAACAACCAGCATCGTGCCAATAGAATCACCACCAAGTGTGTAGAAATCATCTTTGATACTGATTGTATCAGCATTTACATTCAACGCCTTAGCGAAAGACTCACATAAAAGTTTTTCAATATCATCTCTAGGAGCAACATATTCATTTTTGAAATCTTCAATATCGGGAGCAGGCAAGGCTTTTCTGTCCATTTTCCCACTGGCTTTCAAAGGAACTTTATCAATCTTCATATAATAAGCTGGAATCATATATGAAGGAAGTTGATTCTGCATTTTTCTATTGATTTCTTCTTCGTTAAAATCAATATTTTCGGTGTAATATAGACAGACATAAGAACGTCTGGCTTCCTGTATTCCCTTTGCGGCACACCAATTAACACTAGTAATCTTTTTAAATGCTGCTTCTATTTCGGCAGGTTCGATACGGTTTCCGTTAATCTTAATCATATCATTGGAACGACCATCAAGAACGAAATTACCGTCTGGCAAACGATGAGCTAAATCGCCAGTATGATAAATTCCATCAATAAAAGCTTTACTAGTCTGTTCTGGTAAATTTATATAGCCTCTAGTAAAAGGAACGGCAAAACATAGCTCGCCTATAGAGTCATCTGTAATTTCTTTTCCGTCATCATCTATTAAATAGTAAGGAATACCGCTATCTATCTTACCTATAGGAACAACATCATATTTCTTATCTAGAATAAAATATGAAATAATAGCAGGAACTTCTGACATCGAGTAATTATTAATAATTGTTACGCCATCGACATAAATACCGTTTGCAGGTTCTGAACCAGTATAAACCACTTCCATATAGTCTTTTATTTTATTGCCTAGCACCCTTATGTAGGAAGGTGGCAGATAGCCAGCTTTTATTTCATTGTTTTTATAGTATTCAAGCAGTTTTACAGGATTTTTTATTATAGAATAAGGCAAAATAAAAAGATGGCTAAGTTCATAAATATGTAGAACAGCTATTTCTACAGTAGCAACAAAGTTCAAAGGGGCAATCATGCCATAATTTACAACTGGTTCATCAAAATCAGCTTCTGACCAGCCATTAGAATATTCTAACAGTTTAAAACAGCCATATTCATGCAAAACACCTTTTGGAGTGCCTGTAGAACCAGAAGTATATACAGCGAAGGCGGCATCATGTTCATTTGTTTTTTCGTAACCTAAATTAGGTTTGCAATTTAGTATTTCTTCCCAAATATCGTTATCTATTGTGAGTTTACAATTACAGTCTTTTTTTATAAATTCTATTCTTTCAGGAGCTAAAGTATCTTCTGTTACTACAAAAGCAGCACCAGATTTCAAAACTCCTAGCATAGCTAGAATTATCGAAGCACCTCTAGGAAGATTTATCAATACGAAATCTTCTTTCCCTATTTTTTTGCTTTTCAAATAAGCGTATACTTTCCCTGAAATCTCATCTGATTGCTTCAATGTGAATTTAATATTGTGAGCAACATCTACAAGATAAACTTCTTCAGGTCTTCTAACTATCTGTTTCTGCCATACTTCAAATAAATAAGGGATTTTGTTTGCTTCGTTTAGATACATTTATCTAATCCTATTTTATAATTTTAGTTTTACCTATTTTTAGAATTATCCTTAGCTCTGTTGTTATACATTAATTTTAGGGTTTAGGTTGTAATGAAAAGGGATTAAGAGGATTGTTTTAATCAGTATTAAATACCTTTTTTATATACCTTATAATTAATGTAAATATTACAGAAACAATGAGATTATTTAATCGCATTGTTTATATCTTCAATATATAACATTTTTCAAAAACAAAAAACAATAGTTTCAGTATAAATGCTAGGGAAAACGCAAACTTTTTCTTTATTTTAAACCCTACTTATAACTTTCTGGTTTTTCAACAGGCATATAGTCATCGTTTATAAACGTAATAACAGTACCATGACTAAGAGCATCTTCCTTTTCTATAACTATAGTATTTTTATCACTTGTATTCATAGCATTTGCTAATTTAGAATTATAGAAAGTATAAATTGCTGAAATTTCAGGAACAGAATATAGACCAGTGCTTTTATTATAAATATTATCAACCCATAAACCGACTGTAGGATTTTTACTAGTCAAGATTGTATTAGCCTTGTTATTTGTATTTTTTGCTTCTACCTTAATTCCTATTTTTGTTAGATTTGATTTTAGACCTTTAAATTCACCACTTTCATAATTATTTTTATCCCAAGATATTAAATCATTATTGGCTTCAAATTCTATGTATGTTACTCCAACCATAGGTGTACTTATAGGAACATTTTTGTTAAAAGCAGGAACATTTGAAGTAAATTTTTTGATTTTTGTAGCATTTCCTTCCATATATGTAATTTCAAAATTTTGTTGAAAAATCAAATTTTTATAAAAACTTTTATTATTCTTAGCATATTTGTCATATAGATATTGTAACGGAAATTCAAAGCCTATACATTCCTCGTTTTTTGCATTAAGCCAACCATTTTTATTTGTCCATTTTGCAAGCTGCTTTTCAGTTCCTTCTGCTTGTTTACCTTTATATAGGAAAATAACATTAAGTGTTATTTCATCAACGCAATTCAAACACTTGCTAATTCTTGGTAAACTGTAAAAAGCACTTTTCCAAAAAGTTGGATCAGTAATTTGAATAAAAGATTTCCTCTGATTTTCAGAATAATCATCAAGATTTAATATACTACCTATAGCAGTTTTCCTAGTTTCAATTTGACGTTTCCTAAAATCATATAAAAATACGCCAGTCTTACGAGTTTCTTCATTTTTTAAAATCATATTTTTAGAAAAATTTAACCAAGATTTATTAATTTCTTTAATTTCATATGATTTAAAATTTGTAATTTTATTTGGGGCTTTAATATCATAAAGACCGATTAATAGTTTTTCTATTACAGGAGCAACCAGTATATCTAACTGTTCATCAGTTAATGAGTCATTTCCAAAGGTTTCAATTTTTAAAATTTCAGATTTTGTAAGATTTTCTATTAATTTAGTAAAGTCAATTTCAGCATTATTACCGAGAATTAACCATTTTTTATAAGGAAAGGATGCTTTTGAATTATTATAGAAAAAATTATATGCTTTATCGTAGTTCGCAGTAATTTTTACAGAGCATTCTGGAGTTAGAACGTCATAATCAAATAAATAATATACATATAACCCTCCATCCCCTTTAATAAGAGATTCTACAACAGAAGTGCTTAGGTTGTTCAAAGTCATTTGTATTGGAATACATTCATTTGCAAAGCATGAACCGATTTCTGGAGTTGTTACTTGGTCTCCTAAAAGTTCACCATTAGGGGAATAAATCATAAGTTTTGCGTTTTTTACATCTAGAGGAGCGAGTTTAATTTTACTTTCTGAAATATTAGAAATTTTAGCTAATTCTTTTCTTACTTCAGAAAGAGCCTTGTCAGGAAGAGAAAAATTTATAGCACATTGTAAAATGCCACCGTCATTTTTTATTTCAGCCTTAGTATTCTTCTGATAAGCAACTAACTTGATTATTGGTGTACCTTCTTTATTTACTACTATCTTAGGCTTATTGGACAGATAATACCATTGTTTTTTTTCATTAGCGTCTTGAATACAGGTAATTGACTCAGTTGACTTATCAATTTTTATAGAAATGTCTTGTCGGTTATAAGACGCTATACCATTAGCAGCTAATAATATAGAAGATGGAATAATAAGCATTAAAGTTAATAATAATCTTTTCATTTTAATATCCTGAATGTAGGATATTCTACTTTCAAATAAAGATACAGTCAAGACTTTATAATCTCATTAATTAAAAGGAATTATTATTTATAGTTTTTGTTGTAATAGGTTTTTATTGTTTTTATTGTTTTTATTGTCCTTATAAGGTGTAAATGTTTAATAATCAGTTACATTTATTAAATCTATTGAAAGATAAATTGTTCTAAAGTCTCTCCTTGAGTAAAAAATTAATCTATTTTGCGGTTACTAAAAATAAAAAAAAAGCTACAAACAAAGTTTGTAGCTTTTTTTATTTTAAATCTTACTTATAACCTTCTGGTTTTTCGATTGGCATATAGTCATCATCGATGAATGTGATTGATGAACCTTCGCCGATAGCATCTTCTTTTTCTATAACTATAGTCTTTTTGTCCTTGGTATTCATAGCTTTAGCTAATTTTGTGTTATAGAAAGTGTAGGTTGCTTTTACCTGAGGAGCTGAATAAGTTCCGGTCTTTTTGTTATAGACATTGTCGAACCAGAAACCTGCTTCAGGATTCTTGCTAGTCAAAGTTGCATTGCCAGAATTCTTTGGAGTCTTTGATTCCATCTTTACACCGATTTTGGTGAGGTTGGATTTCAAACCGTCGAATTCGCCACCTTCATAATTGGCTTTGTCCCAGGTGAGGCTGTCTTCATCAGCAACTACTTCGATGTAAGTGACACCGACCATAGGAGTGCTTACAGGAATTTCACCAGTGAAAGCAGGAACAGTAGTTTTGAACTTCTTAACTTTTGTATTGTTGCCTTCCATGTAGGTGACTTCAAAATTCTGTTCGTAAGTTATTTCGTCAGCAAATTTGTTGCTGTTCTTTGCATACTTGTCATAGAAGTATTTGAGAGGAAATTCCAAACCGATACATTCATTCTTCTTTGCATCAACCCAACCTTCTTTT
>CAJOQX010000091.1 GCA_905236865.1 Candidatus Rifleibacteriota bacterium | reverse complement strand
ATTAATTATGATTATTAATTGAAAAAGTAAAAAAATATTAGTTATTTATTCATCGCTATTATCGTCAGAAAAAATATCTATATATTTTGCTTTAATTTTTGAATATGCTATTTTTTGACTATGATATAAACTGTGGTAGCCTGAAGTCATATAACTAACAGCTATTGCAAGTGACATCAACTCTACACCTTTTCCACCATAAAGTTCATAAGAAAGCAAAATTGATGTCATAGGGGCATTAGTTACACCACAAAAAACGCATATCAATCCGACACCAGCCGCAAAAGAAGGTTCTAAGCCAATTACAGGTGCCATAAAACAGCCAAAAGTAGCCCCAACAAAGAAAGAAGGAACTATTTCACCACCTTTAAAACCAGCAGTCAGTGTTAAAGCAGTCAACAACATTTTAAAGAAAAAGGCTAAAGGTTCTGTTTCACCAGATATAGCTTTTTCTATTACTTCCATACCAGCTCCATTATAAGCATCTGTTCTGGTTATTAAACTAATAAAAATAACAGATATTGAACCAGCTATAATTCTAATCCAACGGTTAGGAAATCTTTTTTTATAAAAATGCCCAAAATATTCTAATGTTCTGCAAAATAAGTTTGCTAATATTCCACAGGCAATGCCCAATAAAATAAGAGAAAAAGTATTTTGAGCAGTTGGCATACTAGGAATATTTAAAAGTTGAAAGGTTGTTCCTGAAGTATTAAACAAATGAGCAACTTGTCTTGCTGTTAATGCCCCCAAAAAGCATGGAACTAAAGCAGCATAGTACATTACTCCAACAGTTTCAACTTCCATTGCAAAAATTGCGGCAGACAAAGGTGTTCCAAAGAGAGCAGAAAAACCTGTTGCCATACCACACATAGTAATTACACGCTGGTCACGGTCATCTAATCTTAGCAAACGCCCTATAGCCGAAGAAATACTTCCACCTAACTGTAAGGCGGCTCCTTCACGTCCAGCACTTCCACCAGTCAAATGAGTAAGAATAGTAGAAATAAAAATAAGAGGAGCCATCCTTAATTCTACTGGAGAACCGCTACGGACAGATGTAATAACTCTTTCAGTTCCTGTATCATCATCCATTCCAGAAAAGTGATAAAGAGCAACTATAATGAGCCCTGCTATAGGAAGACAAAATAGAAACCACTTATACTGATGTCTTAAATTTGTAACATATTCTAAAGATATGTGAAAAGATACTCCGACAAATCCAACTACAATACCAATAAAAACAGAAAGGATTAACCATTTGAACAGAGCAACAGTGTTAGAATGTATCGAATGTTTTAAATGGTCTGATATTTTTATTGAGGACATGTATTATTAGATAAAAAACTAATATAATAAATATTAGTGGAATTTAATATTCCCACTAACAGATTCTGCATATAAAGTTGCACCTTCTCCGCCTGATTTTATATAGGCTTTTTGTCCATTAACAGGAGTAGTGTCACCTTTCCAATCAATGATTATTTCTCCTTTTCTTGAAGTAACATCTATTGATTTCCAAGGACCGTCTAGTTTTTCAACACTAATATCGCCAGCGGTCGTAATAGCACTAACTTCTGTTTGTAACGAAATATTAGATTCGCCAATATAAATATCGCCATTGACACTATTTATTTTAACTTTTTTCAAATCACATTTTCTTAGCAAAATATCACCAGATGTTGATTTTATCTGAGTGTCAAGATTTTTTATATTTTCAAACTGAATAATACCGTTAACGCTCTCTATATCGCTGTTAGAAACAACAGAGCCATCAATTCTAATATTCCCACTAACTGTTTTTACTGTTTCTATATCAAAATCACCTTTAATTCTTACAGCTGAATTGATAGTTTTACAAACTAGTTTGGAATTTGCTGGCAAAGTAATATTTAAATCTATAATAGCTTTTATAGAAGCATTGTCATTAAAGCCAATGTTCATTTTGTCATCTGAAATTCTTATTGCATTATTAGAAAACCACTCAGAAGACTGCATTTCTCCTATAATATTTTTTCCAACTTGACCATTCACTAGTAATTTAAAATTAGGACCTTCGTTTATATGAATTTCACCGTAAATATTTTCAATTATAAAAGTCTTAATATTTTCGACTCCCCTAGGTGGAGGAACAATAAAATCAACGCTCATGCAATCAACAGGTAAACCAGAATGGTTAGTAAGTTCAGCAGCTATTGTTTCAACAGCATCTTCCATCCAAGAACCAAATTCTTTCATTTTTTCTTTGAGTTCTTTACGTCCAGGTTCAACTTGTTTTATTGTTTGATTTACGGTTTGCTGTATTGTTTGAGCAATATCTCTAATATTCAAACCAAGCTTTGCCGCTTCAAGAATATTTGGAAAAATATTTATATTTGGTGATTGACTATTTGAACTTTTATCATTTGTTCTAGATTTATCTCTTGCAACATCTTCTTTATTTAAAGCATTTAAAAGTCTTTCTGATTCTTCTACAGTAATCTTTCCTTCAGCAAGCATTTGTAAAATCATTGTTCTGGAATCTGACATTTTGTTCCTCCAATTGATAACTCTTTATGGATTCTAGTATAATCTAATATGAAAATCAAACGCAAATTTTTTACCATCTAGAGCTACGCCAAATATCTGGATGGAAAAATACCATTAATGCAACGACTTCTAAACGACCAGCCCACATCAAAAAAATTGCTATAAGCTTACTAAAAATACGCCAATTAGCAAAGTTTCCCATAGGACCTATTGTCTCAAAACCAGGTCCTATATTACCTAAACAGGCAATAGAACCAGAATAGCCAACAACAAAACTACCCTCTAACATACTTATTAGTGTTCCACCAATAAAAAAAACAAGAATATAAAACATAAAAAAACTTATAATTGGCAAAATATCATTGTCACGCAATGTTCTGTTATCCAGTTTAATTCTTGTAATCGCTTCAGGGTATATATTTTTTAAAAGAACTTTCCAAAAATATTTTGCAAGAATAACTATACGTATAACTTTCATTCCACCGCCAGCGGAACCAGAGCAACCACCTATAAACATTAAAAATACTAATATTCCTTTAGCCCCTATTGGCCAATTTTCATAATCAAAACTAGCAGAACCTGTTGTAGTCAAAATACTCAAACACTGGAACATTGCTTGTCTTACAACATAAATAGGGCTAGTTCCAGCAGGATAGTATTTCTGTATCAAAACTAACGAAATAATAGTAGTTGCAACAATTATTATAAAAATATAAGCTATAAGCTCTGAATTAAGAAAAAAGCCTTTAATGCTATCAAGTAGAGTAACACGATTTTTAACAACTTTTTTAGAAAATACTCTATTTTTTATACTTCCAAGAAAGTTTTTTACACTCTTAACTTGTAAAACAAAGTTTGCACCCGCCAAGAACATAAACACAATAATGACCCATTCTGCAAAAGGATTACGATACCCCATAATGCTTTCACTATTAGGTGAAAAGCCAGCAGCTGCCAATGTAGCAAAAGCATTTGTTGCTGATTCTATAAAACCAATTCCAGAAAACCAAAGACCTAAAGTACAAAGAAGAGTTAAAAAAATATACCAAATTAGAAGCTGCGAAGCTGTATCTTTTATTCTTGGTGAAAGCTTATCCTTGCTTTCGGCAGAAACTTCTGCAAAAAATAATTGGCGACCTGCAATAGCTAGTTGTGGTAATAATGCAACAAAAATGACCAATATACCCAAACCGCCTATCCATTGAGTAAAACCACGATAGAAAAACATTGATATATTTAATTTTCCAAAATCGGAAAGAATTGTCGAACCTGTTGTTGTAAAACCGCTCATAGACTCAAATAACGAATCTACAAAACTTAAATTAAAAAAAACATAAGGAACAGAACCTAATATTGCCAAAAGTAACCAACCGAAAACAACAACGGCAAGACTTTCCATACGATTGAGTTCGTCCATTTCAGCTTTTTTATCAGAAAGTATAGCCAGTCTACCTAAAATAAAGCTAATTGCTATAGTTACTAGAAAAGCAACAGAAGAATTGTGCTCTTGTTGAATTAGGGAAACTATTAGGGGAATGAACATCATGCCCACGAATCCCATTGATAAATAGCCAATAATAGAAGTTACAAGTCTAAAACGTATCATAAGTTATGCTTCTGGTGCAGGTTCAAGAGATTTTGCAACCACATCATTCAAGAAATCTGTGATAACTTCACTGGTAACAGTTGCTAAAAATACTCTTAAGGTGTCACCTTCTTGAATTTTATCAACACCGCAAGGAACTATGGTATGAGAGCCACGTCTTACTGCTGCGATTACAACGCCATCTGGTAATTTTAAATCCATAAGCATTGTTGGTGGAAATTTTTCTGGAACTATAATTTCGACAATTTCAGCTTTACCTTTTTCAATTGTAGTAAAAACATCAATGCTATCTTCTGAAATTAGTTTACTAACATTTAAAACAGCATTAAACTGTGAACTTACAGTAACATCTATTCCCAATTTATCGAAAAATTCAGAATTTTCAATAGAGTGTGCTCTTGTAATAATCTTTTTAGCATTCAAAAGCTTTGCTTGCATAGAAACCATAAGATTTCGTTCATCAGCACCTGTTACAGCTACCATACAATCACACATATCAAGTTGTTGCTCTTTCAAAAAGCTAGTGCTACTTCCATCAGCATTAAGAACCAAAACATCTTCTGAAAGATTTTCTGTCAAGAAACGGCATCTAGCCATATTCTTTTCAACTATTTTTACCCTAATATGCTTATATTCTTCAAGAGATTTGGCCAATATATAGCCAACATTGCCACCTCCAATAATAATAACGTTCAATATTTTGTCTGGAGTTGGATTGAATCTGCTTTCTATCTCTCTCATAGGTCTTTCATGACCCATAAAAATTATTTTATCTTCTTTGAATAGAATAGTCTGCCCTCTTGGAATAATTACATCTTCGCCTCTAAAAATAGCTACAGCTAGAACTCCACGAGGAATCTTCAAATCCATAAGTTTTTTCCCAATAGCAAAAGAACCTGGCTTTAGTTTATATTCAAGCTGTTTTAAGTCTTCATGTTCAAAAACCTTAACATCTATCGCTCCAGGAACAGCTATAATTTTAGCTATATATTCACCTAAGAGCATTTCTGGCCAAATTATTTTATCTATTGCAAGCTTTTCGCCTAGTTCACCTGCAAAAGTTTCAAAATAATGGTCTTTATTAACAAAACAAAAAGTTTCGGCTTTGCTTATCTGTTTAACTGCAAGACATGAAATAACATTAACTTCATCTGAAGCGGTACAAGCTATAAAAGCATCTGCATTTTCAACTTCTGCTGATTGCAAAGATATTAGGCTTGTTGGATTTCCTGTAATAACTTGTAAATCGAATTTTTCAAGTTGTTTTAAAGCTCTAGCTTCAGATTCTATTATTCTTACATCATTAGTCGCAGTCAGCGTTTTAGCAAATTGTAAACCAATTTCAGTAGCACCAGATATTACTATTTTCATATAAAACCTAGAGATAAGATACAAATTACAAGTTGCAAGTTACACAACAATATTGTTTTCCTTGCTAACGAAAGTTCTAGAATAGGTAGACAAAACTTAATTCATACAACTTTCTATAAGAAAAAACATAATATTACTTTATTATTATTTTTGCAATAATCTTAAACCTTCAATAAACTTTAATCTTATCTCTTTTAAGGAATAATATCTTGACAACTTCCAATAAAAAAAGGCATATATAAATATGTATCTTCAATTTATTTATTAAGGACAAAATTAATGAAAACAAATTTATGTAGTGTTGTTGCAGCTTCTTTAATTATGCTTGGAACTCTCCAAGTAAATGCTGATACTTTTGTTGGAACAATTCAGACTACAAAAGATGATAACCAAAACATTATTGAAGCCAGTTTAATCACAGAAGATTCACAAGGAGAGGCTATTACCTATCAATTAGTTTTGGACGAAAATGGTATGGCTGTGACCAAACAGTATGAAAACCAGCAATTAAAAATTGAAGGTGAAGTCAAAGAAGGTGCTCTTACTGTAGAATCTTGGAGCGAAATAAAAGAATCTTATAATGAGTTAAATGATAATAATTATCAAGAAAACGAAGAATATGACAGCGACGATGATGACGATGATGATGACAACGATTCTGACGAAGATGATGATTTGAACGAAGATACTTCTGAAGAAAAAGATGATTTAAAAGAATCTAATTCAAGTCAGGATGAAGAAAAATCTATAGATTACCCAGATAATGACGATGATGAGGAAGATGCTGACGATCCTGACGAAGAAGATGATTCTATTGATTTTGATGGTGATATAAGTAACATACCAACAGACTCTGATAAAAGCCTTAATGGCGAAATAGATGTAATAGATGATTCAGAAGATGGTGATGAATAACTAATATTCAAGTTTATTCTTATTTTCAAAACAAAACTGGCAGTCCTTTAATTTTATAATTTAAGTAAAGGTCTAGCCAGTTTTTTGATATTGAATTTTTTTATCATGAAAATAGATTTAAAAGATTTCTATCTGTATCCGCTAAATGCCGAAGAACTTTCTCTTTGGATAAATAATTTACCTCAACTTGAAAGACAGCTCAATTGTACATATTGTTTGGAAAAAATTGATGAATTATTAAAAAATACGATTCAATCTCAATTAATTCTTGGTTTATCTGATTCACCCCAAAATTGGAAATGGTATACTTGTTGGTTTATAATTAACATTTCAGAAAACAAAATTATAGGTATTCTGTCTTTTAAAGGAAGACCTAATTATAATGGTGAAATAAATATCGGTTATGCACTATCTGAAAAATTTAGAAAAAAAGGATATATGACTAGAACTGTAATGGCTATTTGTAGTTGGTTGAAGCAATTTAATGAAGTAAAAAGCATTATTGCAGAAACAAAAATAGATAATTATTCTTCTCAAGACTTACTAAAAAGATGTGGGTTTAATCAATTTAAAACTTACTCAAACTATATAATTTACAGAAAAGCGATAAGAGCAAGTATAAACTCATAATAATTCTCTTTTTTATGGAGATAAAATTCAACTAAAATAGAACAACCTCT
>CAJOQX010000090.1 GCA_905236865.1 Candidatus Rifleibacteriota bacterium | reverse complement strand
TTTTTCTTTTCAAACATAATTCTTTCTCCTAAGTATAATAGTATAACAATGTATTGTTTTGTAGCGTCTTCCAGACGCTTTAGCTTTATTATTCTATACCTAGGGCGTTTTCAACGCCCTAGGTTAATAAAGTTGTGTCCTTTCGGACACTTTTCTTTAGTAAGCTGCTAAGTAGGCTCGGTTATAACCTTCGACAACTCGTTGTTTATCAGGGTTACTATTCCACAAACCCGCTTCAGCTAGATCTTTTAGAACAGAAACAGAACCTTCAATCAAATCAAACCAATAAACACTTCCAGCAGGAACAGTTTTCATAGCTGTTTTTGGCTCATTTTTAACCATATTCCAACCAGATAGTGTTTCATAGCCGTTTATAGAAGCACAAACCAATCTAGCTTTACAACCTTTATAATTAAGAACATAGTTTTCACCTTCTTTTTCAACCAAATCAGGAATCCAACCGTTCTTAAATATTGCAGGAACATTTAATATAAGTTTAAATTCACTATCTTGTTCAATTTTTTCTAAATTATTTTCAGCAAAATTAAAGTTAATTAATTCAAAATTAGCAGGTCTTTGATCGCCACCTAATGAAATAGTTCCACTATTTGATAAAACTTCGTCTGAACCATTAATTCTAACAATAAAACCTACTTCATCATTAAAACTAATCGTTTCGGCAGTATATAACTGTCCTTCTTTTGCGGCTCTAGAGCTATTATCTAAAGCTACACCAACACGCATTTCCTTTTTCCAAAGTGAAGAAGTATTTATTAAATCTTGCTCGTTAATTTTTTCACCGTTAATATATTTCTTATAACCACTTTCTTTCAGAAAATAACCATTAATAGGCTTTTTGGAAGGTGACTTCAATGCTGCGACACAAGGCAAAACATTATTTTGTTTTATTATTCCAATCATTGGTAAAGGTTCAGCATACCTTATATCAATTTCATTATCATTTTCAAAAAGGGTTATATCATTAGGCAATAAATATAAAGGTTCATAATTTTTTTCTTTTTTTATTCCTATGTTTACACTAGCTATTTGAAAAGTTCCAGGTTCTTCTAAAGAACCTAAAACAGAAGCATAATTAGCTTTAGGTGGCTTTTCGCCTCTAATAATAGCTTTATAAGTTTCATCATCAGAAGAAGCAATAAAACTTCTAAATGCACCAGCAAAAACAGAGGGAGCAGGAGGCATAGTAATCTGCCCAAAATCTCCAGAACTAACACCCCAATGACGATTTCCACGAGGCATAATAACATCAATAGGTTTTACAAAAAATGTTTTACTCATTTTCAGTCTCCTTTGATTCTGTATTTTCATTGTTAAATTTCATTGAACGTGTTTCTCTAGCCATAAATTCAGCACAATAAAGCATACTTTCTAGTTGTTTTATTGGATTTTGCAAGGCTTTGTTTGTTTCTTTTCTAGCTTTATTCCAGATAAAATCAACTACTTTAACAGCTAAATCTTCTAAAGCTCCATGTTGAGCAAACTGTTTTTTTAGCATTGAAGAAGCCATTTCTTGGCTTAAATTCCATTTATCTTCACTCCATTTATCATTATATTCGGGTAAAAGATGTATCCATTCTTCTATGCCATAGAAAGCTTTTCTTGACATCTTCTTGTCATTTGCCAAACTTATAATTAATTTTTCAAACAAACCTATAGAAGAATTAGAATCACTAAATCCGTTTTGAGCAATAGTATCTATATTTTCTTTTGAATCAGAATTACTCCACCAATTATCAGTAAATGAAATTTCTCCACCTGCTCTTTTAATAATTCTTATACAAAAAGAGTTTCTTCCAGCATTTTTAGCCGTATGTTCTGCTTCTCTAAGGCATTTTAAAGCATAGGCTAATGGAGTCTGATGATGAACAATTACAGCCCCTACAGAAGCAGAAGCTTTTAAGCCCATAACTTGTAAAAGTTTCTTTTTCAAAAGAACAAAACCATTTTGTTTGTAATCTTCATTTTTATCTAATTTTTCCCCATTTGCAACATTATGACCAAAACCGCTATAAGCCATCCTTAAAGTTTTTATAATATCAATTACTTCATCAGTTGAAGCCATAGCCAAAACGTCATCGCCACCAGAATAAATCAATTTACCATTATGTTTTTCTTCTATAATATAAGGAACTATTTTAGAAGAATAATTATTCAATGCTTGGGAAATAGCAGCGTGTCTTGTCGGAGAAGCTGATTTAAGAGCATTCAAATAATTATCCAAAGCAATATTGCCATTTTTAGCATCAATAAATTCTTGTTTCTCTAATATTCTAGGATGCCAAGAAGCAGAATATGGAATTCTTCTTTCGGTTTCAGTAG
>CAJOQX010000089.1 GCA_905236865.1 Candidatus Rifleibacteriota bacterium | reverse complement strand
GTTATTGTGTAAGTTGCTGGCGTGAACTTAGCTGTGTAGGTTCTGTTTCCGTAAGTGCCCTGATTAATTGTAACAGTAGTTACAGGGGCATCGTTGTTTATTATCCAACCGTCAAAAGTATAAAATTCCTTTGATGGGTTGTTCAAAGTGAATGTTTCTGTTTCAACGGTGTAACTTTCTGGATTTGAAACCCCCTTCTTCGAGGCTGTCTAAAAACTAAGAATTTGTTAAAAATTCAGTGTATGGAGTAATGTCCTCGCCCCCTTTCGTAAAAGGGGACTAAGGGGGATTTTAAAATAATTAGGTAAAACTAATTTAATTAATCTTTATTCTTTGCAGATTAGGTTATTGCCACCCATTTCTAAAATGGCTTCAGCTGCTTCTTTCCCTAATTCTTCTGGTTTGTTTTTATCGCCAATATGAATATTTCTAATAGTGTCTTTACCTTCAGGCGATCCTATAAAAGAGTGAAGAATAATATCATTATTTTTTACTTCTGCATGAATAGCTAACGGAGTTTGGCAACCACCTTGAAGAATTTCTAAAAATGTTCTTTCTGCTCTGCAACGCAACATTGCGTTTTCATCAATAATACTAGATACAATAGGTTTTAATTTTTCTTCGTCTTCTTTTCTACATTCTATCGCAAGTAAACCTTGACCAGCAGCAGGTGTTAAATCATCTATTCCAAAATATTCTGTTATTTTGTCTTGCAAGTCAAATCTGCTAATTCCTGCAACAGCAAGAATAATAGCATCAACTTCGCCATTATCAAGCTTTTTTAAACGAGTATCTAAATTGCCTCTAAAATCTGAAAATGTTGAATTCGGTTTTAATACATTTAATTGAGAGCGTCGCCTTAAACTTGAGGTTCCTATAATAGCATTTAGTGGCATTTCTTCAAAAGATTTGTATTTATGAGAAATAAAACAATCTCTTGGGTCTTCAGAACAGCCTACAGCAACTAAGGTTAAACCATCTGCCAAAGAGCTTGGGACATCTTTAAGGCTATGAATTGCAATATCAATCTTTTTTTCAAGTAAAGCCTGTTCAATTTCTTTTATAAAAAGACCTTGCCCACCAACTTTAAAAAGAGGTAATCCTGTTACTTTATCGCCAAGGGTCTTTATTATAACTTCTTCGAATTCTACATTTTCTGAATTGTTTTTAATTAGATTTATGGCGTATCTTGTTTGGTGAAGAGCTAGTTTGCTTCCTCGGGTTCCGTATCTAAGTTTCATTCAGTGCCAGTGCCTCTTTTTTGTCTTGTTGCAAAATACATTGGGCTATGCTTTAAATATTTGCTGACTTTCACAGGAGTTAAATCGAGGCTTAGACTTAATTTCTCTAAGTTACTAACGTTCATTGTCCCATTTTCTTTTAAAATTATAATTTGCTCATGAAGCCATTTTGCTGCCATTTGTCGGCTATAAGCCCCACAAGCTTCTTTTAATTCAGGTGTAAGCTCTGGATGTTGTGAAAAAAATTTTTCTAATTCATTAGAACATTGTTGTTTTGCACGTTCTTTCAGCTTTTTTATATGTGGAACAACCAAAAGCTCACGCATATAATCAATAAATTCATTAACTTCGCTAAAAATTATAGATTCAGCTTTTTTAGCCTCTGTACGTCTATGATTAAAGCTTTCATTCACTACGTTTTTAAGGTCATCTACATCATATAGAAATACATTTTCTATTTCTCTGCAACTAGGCTCTATATCTCTAGGAACAGCAATGTCTATAGCGAATATAGCCCTGTCTTTTCTTTGTTTAATGGCTTTCTCCATCATAGATTTGTTAATAATAGCTTCTGCGGAGGATGTTGAAGAAATAACTATATCACAATCAGCCAATAAATCATTAAGATATTCGTATGAAAAAGCCAATCCTCCAAATTTTTTTGCCAAATCAGCAGCCTTTGATTCTGTTCTGTTGATGAAAAACATCTTTTCAACACCATTTTCTTGAAGATGGACTGCAACAAGATTTGCCATTTCACCTGCACCTAAAATCAAAGCTTTTGAAGAATTTAAAGGACCGAATAGATTTTTGGCTAGGTCAACAGCTGTAGAAGCAATAGAAACGTGATTTCCAGATATTTGTGTTTGGCTTCTTACTTTTTTACCTACTTCAAGAGTTTTTTGGAAAAGACTGTGCAAAAGTTTATTAACTAGGTTTTTGCTTACAGCTTCTTTGTATGAGTTTTTTATTTGATGAAGAATCTGGTTTTCTCCTAAAATCATAGAATCAAGACCAGAAGCTACTTTGAAAAGGTGTTCAACACAGTCTTTTTCTTTAAATTCGTAGAAATATTCTTTTAAATCTTCATATTTCAAATTTTTTCTAGCGAGTAGCTCTATAAAACTTGCTCTAGCATCTTTTTCTGGACCGCTATAATATAGTTCAACTCTATTACAAGTGCAAAGAGGTACTACTTCTAAAAGATACCCGTCTGCATCAGGTATAGTCATTTCGTTTAAATGAGCTAGTTTTTCTCTTATGGCTATTGGGGCTGACTTATGATTTAAGCCGAAAACAATTAAAGACACGCTAGAATCTCCTGTTTTAATGAATCAATTCCTTCTTTTTTTATTTTTTGTAAAGTTTCTTTATTTACCAATTTGACAAGATATGAACTACCAAGCTTATTAGAAGCAAGAATAGATGGTCTTAAATCTAGCAAAAGCTTGTTTAGCTTTTCTAATTCAGGTGTAAACAAGGTTTTTATTTCTTGTTTGAGAAACCTACTTAAAGTTGGAACTCCACCAGAAACCGTTGCGTTTATAATATTGCAACTTGTTATAACGCTTCCTGTAACAAAATCACCTTTCTCGTGTTCATCACATCTATCAAAGAGTATACGCTTTTCTTCACAAATTTTCGATAGTTTTTCGTTAGTTTCTTTGTCGGAAGAAGCAAAAATCACTGCGAAATACTTATCTGAAATATCTTCTGATAAAGCTTTTCTCTCTTCAAAGCTTATATGTGGCAAGTCTTTTAATTCTTTTTTTATCGCTGGAGCTATTACTTTTATTTTTGTCCCTGCATCAGAAAATTGCTTTGCTTTTCTGTAAGCAACATTTCCACCGCCAATGAAAAGAACTTTTTTGTTTGCCATTGAAACAAACAGTGGCATATACTGCATTATTTGCCTCCGTATGTTTTCCTTGTTATGACTTTAGCAACTAATTAATTGGAAACTATGTTCATCTGAACGGTCGTTGCCTCTTTCTAACATAAGTAAGGAACGCTAGATATCCAAATCGTTAAGTTGCTTCTAATTAAAGTTATCATATTATTGTTATTTGTACAAGTGTAAGAATTTAAATAAAAAAAAGACCAGCTTTTAAAGCTGGTCTTTTTGAACTTTTATATTATTTTATAGTTCTTCTAATTTCAGAATATTCGTCAGAATATTGTTTTAATTCTTTAAATACTTCTTTAGAACCTTCTATATCGTTTTCTTGTATTTTCTGATTGTATCTTCCATAAGCTTCAAAATACTTGTCTTGAACTTCTTTTAACATTTTTTTCTTTGCTGAATCGTTGCTTTTCTTAGTAGAAGTACTGACAGATTCTACTTCTGAACTAACTACAGCAGACTTAGCAGCTGTAACATTAGAACTGTTTACTGTTTCAGAAATTGCTACTCCACTAGAATAGTCTACATTGCTAACTTCTGCGGATTTTGCAATTGCACCAGAATTAATAGTTGAATCAGAATCAGTAGCGTTTTTCTTCTTGCCAAACAAGCCACTAACCCATTTTGCAACTTTACTTCCTAAGAATCCGCCTACAATACCTCCTAAGACAGTGCCTACAACAGGAATAGGTATCATAGAACCTAAAGTCATACCAATTGTTGAACCTATTGAAGAACCAATCAAATCAGCTTTATCAATTTGCTTAAATGCTTTGCTGATTGAAAATTCTCCATTTTTAATTCCTGTAATAATATTAGATGTAAGCTGACCACCTGCTGAAGAAAACATAACAGGAATTACAGAACCAATGAGATTTCCTACAACACCAGGAACAAATGTTTTTACTAAAGTTCCAACTACCTGACCACCTGCTGCACCTAATGCTGAACCAACAACATTTCCTGCAAATTCAAGAGAAGCAACCTTTTTTATAGCTTTCTTTAAAGATGGAGTTTCTCCATTTATTGCATCTACAGCAAGACTTGTTCCTACAGAAACAGCTGTGGTGATAGCTAGATTTTGAACTGAAAAACTATTTTTCAAAGAAGCTTTTGCATTGGCTACACCTTCTTTTAACCCTGTACTAAGTTTACTAGTAAAAGAAGTTTTTGTCCCTGACTGTACATTTCCAGCTTTAGCATTTTGAGAAGCTTCTTGAGAAGTTTTTCCTGAACCTTTGCTTGAACCTTTGCCTTTAGCTTCTGATTTATCTATAACTTTGCCGTCTTCAAAAACTTTATTTTCATCAATCAAGCCAGCTTTTTGTCCAACATTAAATATTTTTTCTCGAACATTAGTTACTACTTTGCTTAAAGTTTGTTTTGTTGAAGAAAGAACTGATTTTATTTTCTGTAAAGCGGCAGAATTATTGCTTAGATTATCAAGTTTTGCAGCTTGTTTACCTAATTCTTGAATACCATAAGCTATTTTTTCATCACTTTCGAGGCTAACTAAAGTAGCACCTTGCGCAACTTTACTATTAGCATTATTAGTAGATGTTTTTAAGGTATCACTTAAAACATTTTTAGCATTATTAATTATAGCCTTGCAACGTTCTGCTATTGTCATTGTATCCATGTTTGTTGGAACAATGGTATTATATATAGGCGTAGCTACATTTTCTAATGTTTGTGCTGTTGATTCAGCTGTTTTTAATGTGCTCTGCAACGAAGTTAATTCAGGCAATACAGAATTTAAAGCTGATGCATCTGAAACTGTTACAGAACTATTTGTCGCACTACTTGTAGTTGGCAAACTAAGTAAAGCTGCGTTTGCTGTTGTTGAAAAACTTGCAAACAACGAGAATACAAATGTGACTAAAGTAATCACAGACATTCTTTTTAAGCATTTTTTGGTAAGCATGATGTGCCTCCGCTCTTATAAGCTTATAGTAAATTATGGTCGAACGGTACAACCTTTGTTAATTATAAAGATAGTATAGACAAGTGTCAAGTATAGTTTAGAAAGTAAAAATATAAAAATCTACAATAATAAAAGCAATAAGTGTTTTTTTGTTGAAAAAAAAATTAAAATTTGTTATAAAAATACTTGACAGTTCTAATTTTTATAAATATGGAAACAACAAATGGGTTTATTAGAAAAATTTTGGAAAAGTAGAAGCACTTACTCTGAAAATTGGAAAAAATGTCCTGGATGTGGCGAAGATTTAAGAATTGAAGACATACCTAAAAATAACTTTGTGTGTGAAAAATGTAACTATCACATGAGAATGCCTATTCGGGATAGAATTAGATTATTAGCAGATGAAGGTTCGTTTATAGAACTGTTTCAAGATATTATACCAGTAGATCCTATTAATTTTGTTGATTCCAAACCATATACTCAAAGAGTTTCTGAAGCTATAGAAAAAAATGCTCCTAAAGATTCTAGCGAAAAAGATTTAGTTATTAATGAAGCAATAGCTGTTGGAAATGCGAAAATAAATGGTATTCCGATAATGTTTGGCGTTATGAATTTTAACTTTATGGGTGGAAGTATGGGTTCTGTCGTTGGAGAACGTATAACCAGGCTTTTTGAGGAAGGTTTTAGCAAGAGATTGCCTGTTGTTATCGTTTCTTCCAGTGGTGGTGCGAGAATGCAAGAAGGTATTTTCTCTTTAATGCAAATGGCTAAAACTTCGGCGGCAGTTAAGCGTTTTAAACATTCAGGTTTGCCATATATTTCTATAATGGCAGATCCTACTACTGGTGGTGTTTCTGCAAGCTTTGCTACCCTTGGTGATATTAACATTGCAGAACCAGGAGCATTGGTTGGTTTTGCTGGTCCAAGAGTTATAGAACAAACAATTAGACAAAAACTTCCAAAAGGATTTCAACGTTCTCAATTTTTGTTAGAACATGGTATGATAGATGCTATTGTGAGTCGTACTAATCTTAAAGCGGCTATTACAAAGCTTTTAAAACTCTTAATAACGGAAAGGAGTGCTTAAGATGCCTAAATTTCTTGATTTTGAAAGCTTTGCCGCAGATGAACAATATTTAAACGAATTAAAGGCTACTAAAGATAGTAGCGATACCAATACAGAGGAAAAAGAAGCACTCCAGAGTTGGATTAATTCTGTTGAAAGCAGAGTAACTGATATAATAAAAGATATTTATGAAAAAAAACTCACTCCTTTTCAAGCTATACAAGTTGCAAGACATATTGAAAGACCTTCAACTTTAGATTATATTAAAATTTTATGTGGTGAAGATTTCTTTGAGCTTCACGGTGATAGAGAATTTGGAGATGACAAAGCTATTGTTGGCGGTATAGGTAAAATTGGTGAATATAGTTTAATGCTAATTGGTCATCAAAAGGGACATGATACCGAAGAAAATATCAACAGAAATTTTGGTATGGCTCATCCAGAAGGCTACAGAAAAGCTTTAAGATTGATGAAAATGGCTGAACATTTTAAACTTCCTATAATAACTTTTATAGATACGCCTGGCGCATTTCCTGGTATTGGGGCAGAAGAAAGGGGACAAAGCAACGCTATCGCCGAATCTTTAGCTGAAATGTCAGAAATAAGAGTTCCTATTATATGTTTTGTTACTGGAGAAGGCGGTAGTGGTGGAGCTTTAGCATTAGGTCTAGGCGATAGGGTATATATGTTTGAATATTCTGTCTATTCTGTTATTTCTGCTGAAGGTTGTGCGGCTATTCTTTGGAATGATTCTTCTAAAGTAGAAATTGCGGCCGATAGTTTGAAGTTACGAGCTAAAGACTTATTAGAAGCTGGAATTATTGATGGTATCTTACCTGAGCCATTAGGAGCTGCTCATAGAAATTATGAGGCGGTAGCAGAAGAAATTCGTAAATGTATTTTTAAAGAATTGCCTTGTTTAAATCAAAATTCTGCCGATGAATTAATAATACAACGTTATAAAAAATTCAGAGGAATGGGAAAATATACTACCATTCAAGGAGAATTAGATGCCGAAAGCGAAGGCAAAAATTGAAAATATCTCAATGAAAACAGATGAAGAAATAAGCAAATTTGATTTGCCTATTGATGAATCTGTTGTGGATAGCATTGATTCGTCATCTTTTTCCGAAGCAACAGATGCCGATAGTGATTTATCAAACAGTCATCTTAATTCTGAAAAATCAAAAGAGGAGTCTATTTTTGACGATTCTGTTAAACTCTATTTACAACAATTAACAAAGCTTTCTTTAGCTACACAAGATCAAGAAAAAGAATTTGCTAAACGTATTTTAGAAGGAGATCATGAGGCTAGAGAAGCATTGGTAACCGCTAATTTAAGACTAGTAGTTAGTATAGCAAAGAAATATACAAATAGAGGTTTATTGTTTTTAGATTTAATTCAAGAAGGAAATCTTGGACTTTTACGTTCCATTGAAAAATTTGACTACACAATGGGATATAAATTTTCTACTTATTCTACTTGGTGGATTAGACAAGCTATTACTCGTGCTATTGCAGAACAGTCAAGAGTAATTCGTATTCCTGTTCATATTATGGAATTGGTAAACAAAGTTCGCAGACAGGTCAGTTTGTTTGTTCAACAGAATGGACGTGAACCTACTGCGGAAGAATTAGCTCAAAAAACGGATTTGCCAATTGAAAAAATCAAAGAAATTCAAAAACTTACACAAGAACCAGTATCTTTAGAAGTTTCTGTAGGTGATAAAGAAGATACTGTATTAGAAAATTATATTTCTAACGAAGGGGCTGTAAGCCCAGAAGAAGCTGTAATTGATAATATTCTTAGAGATCAGATTACAAAAGTTCTAGAAACTTTAAGCGAAAGAGAAAAAACTGTTATTAAGTTAAGATTTGGTCTTGAAGACGGTATTCCTCGTAGTTTAGAGGAAATAGGGCGTATTATGGGAGTTACTCGTGAAAGGGTAAGACAGATAGAAGAAAAATCTCTTAAAAAGCTTCGCACAAATTCTTCTCCAAAATTAAGAGATTACTATAATAGATAGATCTCATCTATCAATTTTCAATTCTAAATTCTCTCATCTCTCACTTCTCACTTCTCAATTCTCACCTCTCATATCTCATATCTCACTTCTCACTTCTCAACTCTCACCTCTCATATCTCAATTCTCACTTCTCACTTCTCACTTCTCAACTCTCAATTCTCAATTCTCAATTCTTACTTCTCTCCTCTCTCATCTCTTATCTCTTATATCTTATCTCTTATATCTTATATCTTATATCTTGATATTTTATTCATTATTAAGTTAGAATTATT
>CAJOQX010000088.1 GCA_905236865.1 Candidatus Rifleibacteriota bacterium | reverse complement strand
GGCTACCCATTGAAGAAGAAGATAGGCGATGAAAAAGTTGATAAAAATGTGACTAATTTTGTTTTAAGCTATAGCTTTTGATTATTGCTTCGCCATCTAACTAATTAAAAATTCTAACTTCAAAAATTGTTATTGAGAGTCGTAAAGCATGGCAATCCCAAAAATTGATTATTTGTATTGCCAATTTAATAAGTAATTATAAGAAATGAGAAAAGGAAAGCGAAAAAAGAAAAGTGAATGTTAATAATCATATTAACTATTAACAATTAATTATTTTTGTTTTATAATATATTTTAAATAAATTTAGGAGTTTTAAAATGAATAAAAAAGCTGAAAAATTTGAAAAACAACTTGTTGAAAATCAAATGACTAATGTATTCCAAAAAGAAGAAATTAAAGACGAATTAGAAACAGTTCTCTTTAGAAGCTTTATGGAAATAGAAGGATTGCAACTTCCTCTTGTCGTAATTCTTGACAATAGTATTTATGCTATTATAAGAACCTTAGTTATTGGTAAAGGTGTTAACGAAAAGAATCACAAAGATGTAGTAGAAATAATAAACAAATTAAATAATACTTATAAGGCATTTAAGTATCTTGTTAGTGAAAACGGTGAAATAATACTCGATATTTGTGTTCCTTGCACTGATGAAACCTTTGATCCAAATATGATTAGAGTTCTATTAGATGTGGCTATCAAGAATCTTTCTGAAAACTATAGACAAATTATTAAAACCGTTTGGGAAGAAGTACCAACCGAAAAAGTTAAAGACAAAAAAGAAAAATCTAAATAATAGATAAATACAGTCTAAAAACAAGTTTTAATGCTTCAATAATTTTTACAAAAAAGAATATAGCTAAAACCAGCTATATTCTTTTTTTAATTGTTTTTATTGATGAAAACCACAAAAACCAATTTCTATTATAATTTTTTCTAGATTAATATGGCAAATTAATTATTTTGCCTCTCATAAATTAACAATAGAGGGAATAATATGTGTATAAGAATTGCGAGAAATAAAGATTTAAACAGAATAAAAGATTTATTACAACAAGTTAATAATGTTCACGCAGAAGGTAGACCAGATATTTTCATAAAAGACAAACAAAAATATACTGAAGCAGAAATATTAGACCAGTTACAGGACAAAACCAAAGTCATATTTGTTTATACAAATGAAAATGATGTGACTTTAGGTTATGCTTTTTGCCAAATAAAAGAGTATAAAAATATTAACAATATTCACCCTCATAAAAGTCTTTACGTTGATGATTTGTGTGTGGACGAAAAATACCGCCGTCAACATATAGGGCAAGCTTTACTTGAATACGTAGAAAAATATGCTAGAAACAATAATTTCTACAGTATAGAACTAAATGTATGGGAATGTAATTCAAGTGCCAAAGCCTTTTATGAACGTATGGGAATGAATGTTTTGAAAATTGGTATGGAGAAGATTATTAAGAAATGAGAGAGGAGAGAGTTTAAGACTCCGAAAGGAATTTCTTCACCTCTCAGTCACTTCGTGACAGCTCAGCAACGGTTATCACTTCCTGTGACCGTTTGCACGCCAACATCCTGTTGGCAGTCCTCTAGGAGAGCCTTTAGGGCATCTACCAACAACCAAAAGGCTTTAGCCTCAAATAACAATAAAAAAGCTTGGATTTCTCCAAGCTTTTTTCTAAAAGGTTAGTCAGAGTATCAAGATTAGCAATAAGAGCAACTCACTTTCGTGTCATCTGACTCCCCCTATTTCATAGGGGGCTGGGGGGTTACCACCCACCACGAGCCGATAGGCTCAATACCACCTACCACAGCGAAGCTTCGCTTCGCAATAAAAGCAATGCCTAGCAGGAACTTTCTCCAGCTAAAACATATCCCAATACCCTTCTCCCTACACCCTATGCCCTAAAAACTAGATTGCCACGCCTGCGGCTCGCAATGACGAAATGGCACAGACTATCAGAATCTTGAGTATATTTCAGCAAAATACAGATCTGTGCACCATTTAGACATATTGTCGGCTTCCAACTTGCTGTTCTGGTAGCCGAGTTTTAGTCTTGTGTTTTCTGCAAGTTTGTAAGTGTAAGTGAAAGTGATTATATTATTCTTGAAGTCGTTGATAAAAGGAACGACAGTCATAACACTGAAAGTGTTGTTCTTGCCATCATAGATGTTTGTCAAATGGTCGAAAGCAAGTCTGAAATGGTGTCTGTCGTTATTTTTCAGTGTGTAACCAAATTCCAGTTTTAAATTGCGCATATTGTTGAAAGTTATATCAGTGTTACCATTTATAGCCATTGAACAGAGATATAGGTCTTCAAATATTGTCTGATCGCCAATACAATAGTCGTTGAAGTTTTCAACATTGATGTTTGCACTTGATTCATCATCGGCATAGATGAAAGATAATTTTGATGTGAGCTGCTTCTTGCTATCATATTTGAAAGCAACCTGTCCCAATATACCCTGTCTATCTTCACCAGGTCCGTTGCCATCTTCAAGGCTGCTATATACAACGCCTAAATCGTAAGTATATCTGTCATCTTTGTTAGTAAGCTTACCATAGGAACCGAATTCGTATCTGACTTCCTTGCTGTTGTCAATTGCATTTCCTAAATCATCATAAGCACGTTCATTGAAATACAAGCCAAAGTACATATCGTGACCTCTGTAAGTCCAGTCAGCATTGGCGTTCCAAATATTGTATGTATCCTTGTTCCCTTGTCTTTCAAAGAAAATATTGAGAGCTAGGTCTACATCACCACATTTCTTTGTATAGTTCACAGCATCCATATAGTTATGAATAACAAAACCATGTCCGTGTTGGAACCAATCACGACCGAACTTGAAGTCGCCGCCAAAGTCGAACATATCTTTAATTTTTAAATAAGCTATTTCTACTGTGGAAGTAAACTTGTTGTTGCCATCCCATTCATTGAAACCGTCATTGCCAATGATGTTCCATCTAGCTCTTGCAGAAACATTTTCATCAATGTCGGTATCAAGTTGAAGTCTCAAACCTGTTTCTGTTCTGTGATCGCGTATATCTCCTAAATTATCCCTGTCCTGCTTGAAACCGAAGTTTCTGACTATAATATCGCCAGATAGTCTTACCTTGTCTAGACCGCCGTTTTTCATTGCTTCTTTGATACCGTTCACATCGGTTTTAAGATTAGCAACATCTTCTTTAACGGTCTTCATATCATCTTCAAGAGCTGTGACTTTAACGCCAAGAAGAGCAAGTTCGTCAGCAAATTCAACAGTGAGTTTTTCAACAGTTTCTAAATCGTTCTTTGCAAGAGAACCAACACCATTCTGTTCAACGCTTGCCAAGATTCTTGAAGTCATCATTGCAAGATGGTAACGGCTTACCATTTCGTTTCCTTTGTAAGTTCCATTGGGGAAACCTTGAATGATGCCTCTTTCAGCCATGTCATTTACAGCTTTATAAGCCCAGTGACTTGCTGGAACATCAGAGAAAGCTGCTGCACTAGCTACGCCAGCACCAGCGAGAATCATAAGAGTTGTATTTAAAATTGTTTTTTTGTTCATATTTTTTCCCTTAATTTATATTTTCATTAATGGCAGTTTCAAAGGACTCGACTGTCATATTCAGACTTTCAGCGGCTTGCTGTTTTGTTATAATCCCGTTATATACTAGGGAAACTAACGCTTTTATTTTACCTTTTTCTATTCCTTCATCATAGCCATCTTGTCTTCCTTTTCGATAAGCACTTCCACGCATAAGACTTAGGCTTATCTGGCTGTTTTCCCTGTCCTCCATAAGTGCACGCATTTCTTTATCTGAATTGCTTTTCTTTACACAATCAACAACTTCCTTCATACCGTCCTCGCTTTCCATTTCAAAAGGTAGTTCTGAATCTTTCAAACCGTATTTTTTACTATTATAAAGTAAATATACCCATTTTTCAAACCTTGTCATATCTTTTAAAGGTTTATTTTTAGAAAGTTTTGTTAGACCAATAAAGTGCATTGTCATAACATCGTTGAAAGATATGTTGTTTAAATCGTTTTTAAACACAAACTTTTCATCAATATTATTAGATTGAGGAAAAAGATCATAACCGATAATTGCAATACCAATCGCTGGTTTCAAATCACTATACGGTTCATTTTTCGTCAATTGGCAAGAATATAGCTTGGCAAGATAATAAGAAAATCTTTTTATGAAATCTTCTTCGTCTCTTACTTGCATTTCAATATTATAATACTTACCAGCAACATCTTTTACCCTTGTGTCAAGAACAGAAAGCTTTTCGTCTTTATAGTTTTGAGCATTGAACGGATTAAGGATTTCAATTTCCTTGATTTTGTGATGCTCATCAAGTTGAAGCAATGCATTAAGAAGACATATAGTCAGCTTTTTATTAGACTCCTGTCCAAATACAGCTTTGAAAAGGAAATCGTTAGTAAGACCAAAAATTTTTTGATTTTGTTCCATTTAGAGTCACCTCTATGATTAAAAATACGTGCAATTTTTAACCAGCACATATAGTAATCATTTGAAAACGGAAAAACGGACAAAAAATTTTGTAAAGAAATGTAAAAAGACAAATTACCTTCGTAAGTAGAGGTTAGAGATTAGAG
>CAJOQX010000087.1 GCA_905236865.1 Candidatus Rifleibacteriota bacterium | reverse complement strand
TAATGCATAACCAACTTGTGGTCCACGATTGCAAATCATACATACTCTAGACATTTTCAAACCTCCAAATAGAGCTTTATTGAGCAAGTAGTATAACAAATTATAAAACAAATAGCAAGAAAATATTTTGCATTTGTGTACACTTATTAATTGAAAAAGTAAATGCAATTTAAATTGCGTTTAGTTCTGCAAATTTTAAAGTTTTAAATTTTAATCTTTCGCCTCAATAATAGAATCTAGTCTGGTAAGTTTTGCAGTTAAATCCAAATGACCATCTTCTCCATCTGGCTCTCTGCCATTTATTAAAAATCTAACCTGCGCATTAGGGTCTAATTCTGTTATAGAATTTACTATAGAATACACAGCTAAAATCTGTTCATTAGCGCCATAAGTATATATTTTGCTAAATTCACGGCTGAAATCTATTATATATAAACCAGAATCATAAAACAACCCTCTTAAAGTCAAATCATCAGGAAGAAGCTTGTATAATCTTTCGTTTGTTGGATCTTCTAATAAAGAATTAACAACTTGCCTAGCTTGCCCAATTAACATAGAGTTCTTACGAACCTTTTTGCTTTCACATTCTATTTTATCTTTTCCTTTTACCCCATAATAAACCTGAAGAATCTGAATATCTTCTTGTGGTATATATTCTTCTTCTTTTGGCTTTTTTATAGTATTAGATTCTGTTTCTGATGAAGAACCTTGTTTTGATTTTATTTCTGAAGAATTTGTTGTATATTTGGGTTTAAAAAAAGAATAAAACTGTTTTTGAAATAAGAAAAATCCAGCAACCGCCAAACTAATTATTATTATTCCCATAAGTAGAAAAAGAATATTTTCTTGATTCTTTCTCGATTGTTTTGTTGTCATTTTAAATACTCCTCTTTCTACTCAATCTGTATTCCATTAAAAAAGTCAATTACAGCATTAGTAATAGATTTTGCTATCGCTACTTTATATTTATCACTAATAAGATTCTTCCCTTCAACTTTATCAGACAACATTCCAATTTCAACTAATACAGCTGGATTCATAATAAATTTAAGTGGAAGTAATGGACTTTTCACAACTCCACGGCTATCCGTCTGAAGGTGTTTTGTAAGCCTGTTATTGATTTTCTTAGCTAGAAAAACGGCCAAATCAAATCTTGTATTTTTCAACCATTCACCATAAACTTCATCATGGCTTGCGACTTGATTATTGTTAAAATGCCAGATACCGTTATCTGTATAAGTGTAACAGGCAACACCATGTTTTATTGGGTCACTAGAACCGCCTGTATGTATTGAAATATGTAAATCACCATTATTTTTATTAGATAAAGCTAATCTTTGAGTGTAACTCATTGTTACATCATTACTTCTCAACAGAATAACTCTAAATCCAGCTTTTTCTAATTCCTGTTTTAAAAATATGGAAGTAGAAAGATTAATATCCTTTTCTGGTGGTCTGCCCGCTACTTCAAAACCATTGTCACTTCCTCCATGCCCCGCATCAATAACTATTGTTCTTCCTTTAAAAGCAGGATTTTTTAAAGTTTCTAATGGAACTTCAATATTTATTTCAGGTGGAGTTTCTATTTCTACTTTCTTTTCTTTTGCTTCAACAGGCTTATTATCTGTTGTAATAATTGGAGGTGTTATTGGTGTTGTACCACTTGCAACCTCATTTGGACCCTCAATACCTAAAGGCAATTCTATAATCATTCTGAAAGGATCATTCAAATATTTAATTACTGGTGATTTTTCTTTTTGAGTTAGAGTGAAAGTTAAAATCAAACCTTCTTTGTTCGGACCGCTGTTTATATCCATTTTAGAAATATCTCTTCCCACAGGATTCGAACGACTAGTAGGAACTAAATTTTTACAACCATCAATAACTAGTCTATAAATACCGTTCTTAAATTCTCCTTTATAAATAACTTCACTACTAAATTCAAGAACAACTCTAGTATGGTCTTCTCTGACACTATGCCTTAAAGCGATTAAAATAGCTTCTGCTTCTTGTTTTTGAATTGGCTGAACAGGCTGAATATTTGGAACAGGCGAAGTCGTAATTGGAGTTGGATTTATTTGAGTCTGCTCTACAACTAACGGTGGAGGATTCGGTATTTTTGTTTGGGTGTTCATCAAATTATTAGAAGGTTTTTCTTGGGTTATGTTTTGCTGAACAGGTTGTATTTTTACAATAGGAACAGACTTGGTATTTACAAAAACCTTACCTAAAGTATCAGCAGGCACATAAATTACATTATTTTGGATTCTTGGTGCATTGCTGAGCTTAATCTCCCTATCATTTGCGATTGCTATGGTTTCTCCTACTCTTAATTTTATAGAATTAAGCCCTTTACGCATTATAAGCATTTTTTGAATAGGAAACCATTGATGTGATATACCATTAGCCTTAGCAAAAGCTTCTGCACTTATATAATCTGCGGCAAATAATGGATTCAATGAAGTTAAAGCAAATAACAAACCTAAGAAAGCTTTTTCCTTTAAACTTTTCATTTGTATCTTCCCCCAAGTTCTCTATCCATATCTCTCTTTGCGTCTCTTTTAGCTATCGCTTCACGCTTATCATACATAGCTTTACCTTTAACTAAAGCTATCTCAACTTTGACTTTTCCATCTTTAAAATAAAACTTTAATGGAACAATAGTTATTCCTGTTGTTTTAACTTTTTGACAAAGCTTATTTATTTGTTGTTTGTGAGCTAATAAACGTCTTTTCCTTTCTGGATCATGATCCCACCTGTTAGAAAAAACATTTGAGCCAATATGTACATCGCAAAGCCATAATTGGCCATCTATTGCGTCAACAAAAGAATCCTTAAGAGTAACACGCCCTTCTCTACAAGGTCTAAGTTCTGAACCAACAAGAGCAATACCAGTTTCAAGCTTTTCAAGAATGAAGTAATCATGATAAGCTTTTCTGTTTTCTGCAATTATTTTAATTCCATTTTTATCTTGTTTTTTGGAACTCAATTAAGTCACCTGCTTTCAGTCCAGTGCTGAATTCTTTTTGTATCAGCGCCCAGCTTGTATTTTTATAAACCTTTGTCAGCAGAAGATTCGCCATAACTTTATCTGGTTCTCTGCCAATATTCTTTCCGCTATCGGGATCTTTCAAAATGTCACCTGGTCTATATGCTTTAAGTTTCATTCTAAACTCGTCAGAAAGACTTAGACCGTTATCCATCCCTATGTTCAAAACAACTTGTCCATTAAGCTTTTTGATAACTTTCGCACTAGCAATAGGTTCAAGATAAGTATCTTCAACAATAAATAATTTTGCAATTTCTTGATATTCTGGTTTATTCTCGAATCTTTTCTTATGTTTAGTTACAAGTGGAGCTAGAACATAATCCATGTTAGCCTTTAACATTCTGTCAGCTCCCTCTTTAAAATGTTCAAAGCTGACATCTCGCATAAAAAGCAAATCTTTATAAAATCTAACACTTGCTTGATATTCTTTTTTATCCCAATATATTCTAGCTAACATTATTAAATAAAGTGGGTTTCCTGGATATAGACTAACCGCCTTATCCATTTCTATTTCAGCTCCATCCCAATGACCTTCATCAAGTAATATCATCGCCTGTTCGTAATGCTCTCTAGCTTTTTTTATAAAACCATCAACCTTTTTTCTTCTAGAGTAATCAGGGTATTCATTATTTTGAATTTTCAAAGCTTCACGTCTAAATTTTATAAGTTTATTTAATCTATCAACCTCTTCCCAATGAAAAAGAGCATCATCAAGTCTCCCCATTTCTCTATAAAGCTTTCCAAGCCAATAGTGAGCTTTTACTAAATTTGGTTCAAAATATAACGCTTCTTTTAACGAATCCTCAGATTTCTCAAATTCTCCATAACGATAGTATTTATAACCTTTTTCATAGGCTTCTAAAGCTCTATCTAGCTTTTCTTCTGTGTTTATAAAATCAGGTTTCTTCTGAGCCCCATTCAGAGAAGTGGGAAAAACAAAGTTAAAGATATTAATTCCTATTATAAAAAGAATAAATCTTTTTAATAAATGCTTTGAAAGTCTATTTAGATGCATTTGTGCCCACCGATATTTAGAATATAATTCATTCTAAATATCGGTATTATCAAGTAAAAAGTTTAGATGTTATAGTTAGACTTCAAAGCAAATGTGAATTATTTACAAAAAAGATAACAACATTTCAAACATCAAACCATAAAATTATTTTATTCCTGTGGAACCAAAACCACCTTCACCACGATTAGTTTGATCTAGTTGTTCAACCTGTTTAAAATCAACTTGGATAACTTTAGAAAACACCATTTGAGCTATTCTCATTCCAGATTCAACAACAAAATCATTTTTGCCATGATTTATGAGAATCACACAAATTTCTCCTCTATAATCGCTGTCTATAGTTCCTGGAGCGTTTAAAACAGTAACTCCGTACTTTGCCGCCAAACCAGAACGTGGTCTTATCTGAGCTTCTAAACCTAAAGGCATAGAAATTCTAATTCCTGTAGGAACTTTTTCAAATTCACCTGCTTTAATAGTTACAGACTTTGATGCACATAAATCATAACCAGCAGCACCTGCTGTTGCCATTTCTGGCATTTTTGATTCTGTAATCTGTATTAATACTTCGTTTTTCATAGTTTCCATTATTCTATTGCTTGATATTCCTTAATTGCAACTCCGAGAATTTCCATAGCTCTTTCAAGCTTTGGTACTTCAAGAACGTAACTTAATCTAATTTCGTTTTTTCCTAAACCAGGAGTTGAATAAAAACCTTCGGCAGGAGCAACAAGTACAGTTTCACCTTTATAGTTAAAATCAGTTAACAACCATTTGGCAAATTTTTCTGCATTATTAATAGGAAGTTTAACTATACAGTAGAAAGCACCACCAGGAGTTTCACAAATAACGTTAGGTATCTTTTTCAAACCAGCCATTATAGCATCACGTCTAAGTTGGTATTCTTTCAATATAGGCTCAAAGTAAGAAACATCCATTTCTGCCCCTGCTTTTGCCCCTACTTGTTCAATAGTCGGAGAGCTTAATCTTGCTTGAGCAAATTTTAAAACAACTTCCATAATGTTAGCATTATGACTAGCAATTAAACCAATACGAGCACCACAAGCAGAATATCTTTTCGAAATAGAATCAACAAGAATTAAATTATTAGCACAAGATTCAAACGCCATAATTGAAGTATGCTTTTGCCCATCATAAACAAATTCTCGATAAACTTCGTCTGAAATAAGGAATAAATTATGCTTATTAGCTATTTCAACCAACATTTCTAATTCTTCATTTGTATAAACAGTTCCTGTTGGGTTATTAGGATTACAAATCAATATACCTTTGGTTTTTGGAGTTATAATATTTTCGATCGTTTCTTTTGAAGGAAGATGGAAACCTTTTTCGGGATAAGTCCTAATAGCCTTTAAATTCACACCTGTTTCAGTAGCAATTCCACCATAATTAGTATAAAAAGGTTCAAAAACAATCAATTCATCTCCGACATCACAAATCGCCAACATAGCAAAATAAATAGCTTCACTGCCAGAAGTAGTAATTATTATTTCTTCAGGCTTCAAATTAATATTTAGTCTATTGTAATATTCAGAAAAAGCTTTTATAAGCCCTTCTTCACCTTGAGAAGGACAGTAAGCAAGCACTTTGGTTTCAAAATTTTTCATTGCTTCCAAAATTGGGGCAGGTGTTTGAATATCTGGTTGACCAATATTCAAAGGAATTACTTTTATTCCTTTTTCTCTCGCTTTATTTGCGAATGTGATGAGCTTACGTATAGGGGAAGCCTGCATTTTTGTGGCACGTTCAGATGTTTTAATCATATTCAAATCCTTTCAATAATTCCATTTCCTTGTGCTTTGCCTTTTTTATTTTTTTTCAGCAAATATTTAAGATTTTAGACAATAATAATCATAAATGTCTATGAATAAAGTCTAGGATATAAATAAGAACAGATTATCAATCTTTATTATTGTAACAGAATAAGCTTTTTTTCGCAATGAATTGTCACCTCTATAAGAAGCTACCTATAAAATTTAGCTTCTTATTCTTAAAGCTTATTCAATCGTTCTAAAATTTCTTTTCCGCTTCCATGCTTTTTGCAAATAACAGTACCACCAGCTGCTAAATCACCATCGTTACCATAAACGCAACCTTTGTTTATTTCATTCGGATTCAAAAATTTATGTTCAACAAGCTTATTAACATCTAAATTTTCCATAAAAGAAACACGATTTTTATTATAATTTTCAACAGCCCTTGTTATGTGAACCATACGCAAAAGACAAGCATTATTTTCGCCAATAATTTGATTGCGTTTTACATTAATATCGATAATCCACTTTATTCCAACCAAAAAAACGATCAAGCTAACAACTAAAAAAGCAGTTCTGACAACATCTTTTACTTTTTCACCAAGAACAAAAAAAACAAGAAAAACAATTGCAGAAACAATCATCGTAATTATTGGAGCAGTCATTATAATATCTCTCCTACTTGCTTTCTTGCTTTCTAAAATATATCTAGGTACTTCTTATATAATAAACCTTGTAGAAAAATAACTCAACATTTAATTTTTTTCACAGATCAAATGTATTAAATATTCTTTTAATGATATTTAGTTAATGAAGTAAAAATACTAACCAATATGTCCATTATCTAGAGCAAGACGGTTTATATATCGTTCTTCAATATCTTTATAAGCTTCTTCACAATCGAAACCTTCTTTCCAGATAATAAAAGGCAAATTGTTTTTGGAAAAAGCCGTTTGAAAATCTGTTAAATTTGGAGCTTTAGCAATTACATCAAGCAAATATTCCGACTCATCCCATATATTTTCTATTGCCAAAGCAGAAGCTTCTAATTGGTCTACTTCAAAAGGATTATTTTCGCAAGAAACATCTTCAATAGGTATTCTAGGATTAAGCCAAGCTGATTTTTTACCAGGTATAGCAACCATTACATGGTTTTGTAAAATTTTTCTTAAATTATCAGGAAATTTGTTATAATCTTGATAAGAAATACCTTTTTTTAGGTTTTGAAGAATATCTAAAATCTCTTTTTTTTCTATTTCTGTTAAGATTGATATTTTGCTTATAACTTGATTAGTTGTTAAATGAAGTTGGAATGCACCAAAACAACACCACAAACCAGGTTTGTCTTGTGCATCCCAAAATTTATATAATCCCTGTTCTCTAGGGAAAAATAATCTACAGCCACTTAAGACTTTACAATTGTATTTTAAAGGAAGTTCATATATCAACTTTGCCGTTTCATTTTCATCTTCCAATAAAGATTCAATTATTGTTTGACGTTCTTTTCTTGTTAATACATTTTTTATTTCGTCATAAGCATTTAATAAGGCATTATAACGCTCTGTTTCCTCTTGGCAGGAATGTTCAGCAAACTTTTTTAACAAAGCAAGAATCATAGGTCGTTTGCCTAATTTTGTTGCAATACCATGAAATGCTTTAATAGAAACGCTTAATATAGAATTTTTATGTTCTGACCATAAAAATTCATAAATTCCTCGGTGTGCTGGCTGAATCATTAATCAAAACCCACAACAGTTTCCCATTTTCCATCTTTATAACGACTAATAGACCCACCAACAGTTCCTACCCAAACGACATTACCTTGAGTCTTTATCGAATGAATACTTCCTTGCAGTAGACCATTGTTTTCATTTACCTGTTTCCAATTTTCACCATCATAAATAGAAATACCAGATGGTGTTCCAACCCATAAATTACCGCCATTATCTACTGCCAATGCCCTAATGACATTATTTGGCAGATTTTTACCTTCACTAAATCTTTCCCAATTATTATATTCATAATCACAACAACATAGTCCTTGATTTGTTCCTATCCAAACCTTATGGCGAATTTCGTCAAAAGTTATACAGTTAATATAATCAGAAACTAAACCATCATCAATAAATGGGGTAGAACGAGTATTTTTATTTGTAAGCTTTTTCACATTTTTTCCGTCTTTAATTATAATGCCATCGCCAAAAGTACCTGTCCATAAAGAATCATCAAGCACTGCATAACATGTTTTATAAGTGTTAAGCAAAGAGTCTTTTTTAAAGTATTTTAACCAATTAGAATCAGCTTTAGCGGTTGGGAGATAAAAAGTTGCACTGATAAAGCTAATAAACGTAAATATATATAACCAACGTAATTCCATTTTTTTCATATCTTTGCCTCACAAAAAAATATCTATCTTTTTATCGGCAAAATAAAATAATTATTACATCATTTTTAAAGAAACAATAATTTACAATGAATTATATACAACAATAACGATGATTTAAAAATTATTTATATTATAAAACTCTTGCGGTATTTGCATTTTATATATATAATTAGTACATTCATAAGCAGATTTTCTATAAGTATATAAGCAGGAGGTTCATTATTATGACCACAACTTATTTAAAACGTCGAAATATTTCTATGTTATTGGTATTATCGATGTTATTTTCTATGTGGATGGCTGTTTCTCCGTTAAGTCAAGCAAATGCAGGAGTTCTTAGCTTCGTTGGAAGTATAGCAAAAACATTATTAATTAAAGCTGGTTCTTTAGCTGGTGGTGCTATGGGTGGCGTATTAGGAGCAGCAATCGGTGGCGGACCTCTTGGAATGGCAGTTGGAGCTGTTGCTGGTTATTTTGTTTCCAAAAAAGTTCTTAATTGGTCAACCTCTAGCGTAGCGAACTTCGCAACTATTGCAGGTGCTGTTGGCGGTGGACTTCTTTGTGCTGGAATGGGTTTTCCAATGCTAGCAATTGGAATACTAGGCGGCGGTATAGTTTCTAGATTACTAGTAAAAGGCGTAAGTGCATTAGTAAATAAAATTACATCAAAGAAAGACAGTAAAGATTCATCGAGTAATTACGAATCTGATGGATCTGAAATCGATTATTATCTCAGCACAATTAATAATAAATATGATAAAGCAAAAGCTGATCTTGAACCAACTTCTACTACTACAAGTAATATTATTCAAGATTCGCAGACTGCATATAGCAAATATATAGCTGCTTATGACAAATATATTTCCTGTGCACAAAAAGGTGATCAGACAGGTGCAAAAGCTGCATACCAAGATTATAAAACTAATCTAGAACTCTATCAGTCACTTCTTAAAGCTGGAAAATAATAAGAACCGTATATAAAAAACGCTTGCATATAAATATGCAAGCGTTTTTTATATTTTAGTTAATTTTTTACTATGCTCTAGTAACAAGCAAGCAAGCGTTTTGCCCACCAAAGCCGAAAGCATCTACTAAGCCAGCATTAATTTGTTTTTCAACAAAATGAGTTGGAGCGAAATTAAACTCAGTCAATTCAGGATCGATATTGTCTAAATTCCTATTAGGATGAACAAAACCTTTCTGTATTTGAATAACAGTTGCTATTGTACCAATAACGCCAGCAGCTCCTAATAAATGACCAATCATTGATTTTGTTGCATTAATAATAGGCTTTTTTATTCCTTCTGCCCCAAATACACTTTTCAAAGCTTTCATTTCGGCAATATCTCCTAAAGGAGTACTTGTTCCATGAGCATTAATATAATCAATATTTTCAATTGGAAAATTATTTTGATTTATAGCCTTTCTTACTGCTTTAGCAGCACCAATTCCTTCTGGATGGGGAGCTGTTAAATGATAAGCATCTGCAGATGCACCATAGCCTTTTATCTCAGCTAATACAGTAGAGCCACGTTTTAAAACACTTTCTTCACTTTCAAGAACAAGAATACCAGCACCTTCACCCATAACAAAACCATCTCTATCTTTATCGAAAGCTCTAGAGGCTTTTTCAGGTTCATTATTTCTTGTGGAGAGAGCTTTCATTTTTGCAAAACCTGCTGTTGTTAAAGGAGTTAAAGCAGCTTCACTTCCGCCACACATCATAAGGTCACATTCACCGTAAGCTATTTTAAGATAAGCTTCTCCTATAGCATGTAAACTAGAAGCACAAGCAGAAACGATACTATAATTTGGTCCATTCATTCCGTATTGCATTGCAATACATCCTGAAGCTATATTGCAAATCATCATTGGAACAAGAAATGGACTAACACGACTAGGTCCTTTTTCTAAGCAAGTAATATGTTCGTTTTCAAAAAAATGTATTCCTCCAATACCAGTAGAAACCAAAACCCCTGCCCTATCAGGATCATAATTCTTTTCTGAAAGTTTTGCCTGCTTTGCAGCCATACTAGCAGCTGAAAGAGCAAATACGGTATATCTGTCTTGCCTACGAGCCTCTTTTTTATCCATATATAAATCTGGATTAAAATTTTTAACTTGCCCACTTATTGTAACTGAATGTCCTGTTATATCGAATGCTTCTGTAGTGCTTATTCCATTAACTCCATTTTTTAAAGATTCAGCAAACTCTTCAACGCCAATCCCGTTAGGAGTTATTGCACCCATTCCTGTTATAAAAACACGATTCATTAAACTGCTCCTATAGAGTATTTATATTAATAATAAATCATTAAAAATGATGAACTACTAATTTTTATTCATTATAAACGTTAAAAAAATCTTTTGCAATACAATCAAAACGCAAGGCATTTTATAGAAAGAAGTTTAGCCACCAGAAACCCCAAAATCTTCTGGAAGAGAATCTATAATTAGTTTATTTGGTTGATTTGAATTAAATTTTATTTGATATACTTTTCCTTTTTCATCTTTTATAAATGAACGAACAAGAAAATTAACTGGATAATCAGTATTTAGCTTAATAACTTTACCTTTTTCATCTATTTGCAATAGCTGATACTGAGCATTTTCTGAATCATTTATATCATTCACAATTCCAAGATAGAGCTTGTTATTGTTATAACATATATAGTCAAATTCCATATTTTCAACAGATTTTAACTTTATATTATAAACTTTTTCTGAATTAATTTTTTTTCTTTTTAAGGTTTTGCTTTTATCCTTATTTACAAAATAAGCTAAAGTATCTTCTTCTACTGAAAAATGATTACTATTAATTGGCAACCTCGCTTTAGGAGAAAGAACACTACCCAAAACATTAAAAACATAAATGATGTTTTTGCCTGAATCTAGCACAAATAATGAGTTATCATATTTTTCTATTTTTGTAGGATAGAAAAAAATGCTCTTATTTCTTGTTCCATATTGAAGAATCTTTTTGCCTTCCAAATTATAAATGTAGAGAATAGGATTATTAGAATCTAATATAAAGAGGGTTTCTTTTTTATCTCTTCCATAATGTCCAACACAAAAATCGCCTATTTCAGAATCTTTTGGCAAAGAAATAGGAATTGAACTTTTGTAATTACCCTTGTTATCAAAAATAGCAATTCTACTTTTTAATGTGTCAGCAATCCAAATATCAGAATTAACAAATCTTATCGAAGCTGGACCCCAAGGAAGAGGTTTCCCTAAAGGTTCATTTACTTCATGAGATATTTTTATACCTAAACTTTGCTCGTCATTTCCCAAAGATAATTCTAAACAAAAACAAGGCAAAGACACTAGGATATTTAACAAAAGTGTAATTAAACTAATTTTGAAAAATCTCATCTAATTCTCCATAATATATATGGTGAGCAACTTATAAATATAATAATAAAAATTATAGACTTTTATTATACCATCTTTTGGAATTATATATTTTTAATTAGAAAGTTTCTTTACCAAATGGATAAGACCTTCGTCTATTTCATTTTGACTATCTGATTTTACCATACTGAAACCCATCTTTTTCAAATAATCAGCATGAGATTTAATTTTAGTAAAAACTTCAAAAGTATTAATTCCCATATCCCTGAACACATAAGATTTTTTGTGATACATGATGTAACCAAATTGTCCATCTCTATATCTTGGAACAACATAGTCCATTAGAACTCTAGCATTCGATGAATCATTTTCATTTTTCTTTATAGAAAAAATACCAACAGGTATCATATCTCTAAATAATAGATAAGTTTCTGCTAATTCCAAATCGCTATATTTAACTTCTGGGAAATAGCTTCTAATATCATCTTCATAAAATTTATAAAACTGTTCAAAATATTTTTCGCCAATATCTCCAATCATACCAAAATAGAATGATGATTTGTCGCTATTTTTTAGTTTTATTATTCCAAGAACGTCTATAATAGCAATGTATCCATTTACTATTGCTAAGGGCCAAGCATTGATTAAAACACCATAAATTGTAAAACCGATACACCCAAACAAATTTAGCCATCTCATCTTATAAAGAGATTTAACAGTTAATGAAATTGCAGTAAATAAAGAAGCGACCAAGCTCAATATTTCATAAATCTGACTTGAAGTTAAATTCAAACTATTAAACCATGCGAAACATGAATATAAACAATTTGTATCTCCTATAGCTACAGTTAGAGTTGCTATATTTTCTTCCATTTTTATTCCTCGTAAAAAATATCATGAAAAAACCCACCAATATTATATTGGTGGGTTCTTAAATCGGATCGGACGGGGCTCGAACCCGCGACCTCCGGCGTGACAGGCCGGCGTTCTGAACCGACTGAACTACCGATCCTTATTTAGTTCATTTATTATTGGAGTTAAGAATGAACATAAAAGGCGACAAACGGATTCGAACCGTTGAATGAAGCTTTTGCAGAGCTTTGCCTTACCACTTGGCCATGTCGCCAAAAAATAGAAAATGGCCAGGGACAGAATCGAACTGTCGACACACGGATTTTCAGTCCGTTGCTCTACCGACTGAGCTACCTGGCCGTTTGAGAAAAAAATAATCGGATCGGACGGGGCTCGAACCCGCGACCTCCGGCGTGACAGGCCGGCGTTCTGAACCGACTGAACTACCGATC
>CAJOQX010000086.1 GCA_905236865.1 Candidatus Rifleibacteriota bacterium | reverse complement strand
TTGTTTTCGGAGGCTTTTTGTATTTTGTAATGATTATAGATAGTTTATTAGTGTGAACAGACTCTAGTTATTTAACATCCACAGCAATGACGAAATCAAAAATACAAATTTTCGATATTTCATTACCGAAATAATAAATATAAGTTTACATTGTAGTAGGTTTTTGTTGTTTTTATTGTTACCGACTGCTACGCAGTCAGCCCCCTCTACCGCAATGCTACGCATTGCAGCCCCTTCCGTCTTGCTATCGCAAGCCACCTCCCCCAAAGCTACGCTTTTGGGGAGGATCTTTTATTTAGCACCCATCATTTCATAACATGATAAACGTTGGGGAGCATCTAGTTTTATACTATAACAATAATTACATCTTCTTTTCGTATTTCTTCTCAAAATCATTCAATATTTGAAGTAATTCTGCTGGTAAATATTTAATTGCCTTATTTCTTAATTCTTCTGGAATACCAAAATGATATTCTGCGATACTACCAGCTATTGCAGCCTGTGTATCTGAATCACCACCAAGGGAAACTGCGTTTCTTAAAGTGTCTTCAAAATCTTTAGCTTCTATAAAAGCCATAATAGCTTGAGGAACAGACCCCTGACAGGTTACATCAAATCGATAAGAATCTCTGATTTCATCAAGAGTAAAATTCATAGGATAATAATTTTTATTAATATACTCTTTTATTTCAAGCTGGTTCATTCCAGACTTTGCAAAGAATATAGCTACAGCGACAGCTTCTGCCCCTTTTAAACCTTCGGGGTGATTGTGTGTGACCTCTGTTACTTTTCTAGACAATAATTTAGCTTCTTCAATAGATTGAGCTACAATTCCACATGGACTGACACGCATTGCAGAGCCATTTCCAAAACTATTATATGGCTTAGGATTGTCAGAAAATATCCAATTATAAAACCTTCCCCCATAGCCAGCATTATGATATTTTCTGCCTAATTCCTGCATATTTTTTATTGCAACTACCTCCAAGTCAGAATAGTCAAAATTACATTCAAGTAGTGATTTTGCAATAGCCAAAGTCATTACACTATCGTCAGTAATATAATTAAATTCCGATAATAAATCAAAATTTTTACTTTTATTTGAAAAATGTTCCCATTTAGAACCCACTATATCGCCAAAAATTGCTCCTAACATTATTTTACTCCTTTTTTAGTAGTCTACTTGAGAAAACTTTCTTTTATTATTATATATCAAACCGTCATTACGGCACTACAAGTAATACGTCAATTGCGAGCCTTTGAAAAAGGCTTGGCAACGTAGCAATCCAGCTTATTTAATATTAAATTACCGTTTTTATAACCATATTATAACATAAATTATTGATATTGATGTTATTTGAGAAATGACTTTTGATATATAAGATATAAGAGGCTAACGCCTCTAATGGTTGGTGATGAGTGATAAGTGATAAGAGTTTTCTGGATTGCCACGCTACGCTCGCAATGACGAATCTGGAAACTTATTTTTCGTTATTTCATTGCCATATTAATAAGTTCTCGTTTAAATATTATTAAAAATATATTTAGAATTTTTATCATCAAAAAAAAAGCTGCAAAATTTATAAAGAAGAAAAAGCTATAAGTTTATTACTTATAACTCTAAGCCAATAGACACATCAAATATTATTTGATAAAGACACCGATTTATATTATAAGCTTTCTCTTATTGTCTGTGATAATTTATAACTAGCTATACCAACTGTAGCAGCTATTCCTACTGCTGCAACCAATCCGCCTATCATAGGACCACCGCATACTGTTGCTAAACAAGTTGCTTTACCTAGACCAGCTAAACCAGAGGTATATACAGTTGCACCTACAGCCCCCGAAGCAGCTGAAGTAATAACAGAAGCCGCTCCTGCTGCTGCACCTGCTGCTGTTCCAAATGAAGCATCTTTTACGTTAATTACTAATTCATTACTCATATTAATTGTTTCTCCTTTATATCAAGAATTATTATTGCCAAATCAATCAACGAATCACTATAAATTAGAGTCATAGTAAGGATACCGTAGTTCCTAGAAATATTATTGTTTTAAGAAGTATTGATTATATACTCATTTTTCATCATTTTATCTCCAATTTTTTTATCAAAGATTTATCTAACTTCAAATGAGGACCACCTAGTTTATTCCAAACATCCAGATTTTTTTCGATCGAATAAAGTATCCAAGCACCGAACATCTTATAGATAATACCCATATTAAACTCCTTTTTTTGATTTCTATTTTAAAGAAGTTTCTAAGTGTTTTAACGTTCAAAAAAAATTTTCTTTTTTATGGTTAAATATGAATAAGTATTTAAAACAGTTTTAGAGCATCTAATCCATATGAGTTACTATGTATTAAATAATTGCCTAGTAATGATTAGAAAAAGACAAATAAAGAAAATATGAATTAACAACAGCAGGGGAAAAAAACCTAATATATTAGTCATAGAGAGAAAAGTAGCAAGCAAAGCTTGATGTGTTCGTGATTTATGTAAGTTGTGGGTGGTGAGTGTTGATTGTTCTTTCTCCTTAATTTTCAATCTTTGGTCATATATCTTTTTTATTAGCACTTTCATATTCTTTTAACAACTTAGTAATATCCTGATTTAGATTCCATCCTCCAGCCACCTTAGAAGCAGTTTCACCGTATTTATTCTTAGCGTTCACATCAGCCCCAGTTTCAATTAATAATTTTATAATCTCTGGATCTCTAACATCAAAAGCTGCACTCATTAAAACTGTGTATCCAGAATCATCTTTCATTTTTACAGAGTTTTCATCTGCTAAAAATCTTACAACATCAATATTTGGTCTTTTTTCTTTGTTAAATATTTCTCTTAACAGGTAATAACGTTCTTGAGTATTCAATTCTTTTTTTAGCCCAATCTCTAATAGCCTTTTCCAAACAGCTACAGAGGGATTTTGTATAATAGAAGAATAAATCAAATCTAAATCATCAATAAATAGATTTTTCTCAATTAAATAATCAATAATATCTGGATTAGTATTATAAGTTAGAGCATTAACAAATATTTCTTCTTTATTATTTCCTATAGTAAAATTACAACCTTTATCCTCCATAATCTTTAAAAATTTAAGATTTGGATTCTTAGCAGCCTCAAAAATATTTTTTTGTAATTTATATTTTACATATTCAGCTAATAATTCAATCATTTCATCATTAGCATTATTATTAATGGCATATTCCAACATTGAATAATCAAAGTTTTTAACAGTTAATTCACCAGATTTAACTAGTGATTTAATAACGCTAACATTAGAATATTTTATTAGTTCATTAATTTCAGTTTTTGAGATGGCCTTTCTCATTATTATTCCCCTTTAAAAGATCTAATATTTCAGTATTTGGAACATTCTGAAATTTTTTCCAAAAGAAATAAGTATCATTTGATTGGCTTTTACTTAGAATTGATAATTTATCTTTTGCTATTTTATAAGCATCTAATCCTTCATTATTTATAACATTTAAATTAGCTCCTTTTTTGATTAAAGCTTTTATCATATCAATATTTAAATTTTCAGCAGCATAGTGTAAAGCCGTATTTCCACTATTATCTTTTTCATTAACATCAACTTTAATAGTTATTAAATAATTAACAATTTCTGTAAGATTGAATTTACAAGCTATCATCAAAGGAGTCATTCCATAATTGTCTTTTTCATTTATATTTGCACCAAATTTAATTAATGTTGGTAATATATAATTACCAGTTATTATAGTTTTCATTTCAACTATTGTATGCATTATTGCTTCATTAAAACCAGAACATGTTGTCACAATATAGTGACAAGCTGTTCTTCCATCTTTATCTTTAATATTCACAATAGATTCATCACATAATAAATTAAGCAACCTCTCATCTGATAATAAATAACCATTTATTTCCATTATTTTCATTAATAAAGAACAACCGTTTTCAAACTGATAATTCTTAGGCAAACCTAACTCTAAAATTCTCTTCCAAACTGAAACAGAAGAATTTTGGCAAATATTACTTAATATAAAGTCATAATCATTAATATTTAAACCGTTCTTAATAAGATAATCAATCATTTCAGGTTGAGAACTATTAGTTAATGCATAAGAAAACACTTTTTCCTTTTTGTTATCATCAAAAATATTACATCCACAATAATTTAAATAGTCTAACACTCTGTAATCTATATTCAAAATAGCTTCAAAAATATATGGTAGTTTTTCATTGCTTTCTTTAAACTCTTCGTAATTGGAATCATCAAAAGTTATATTAAGTATTTCAGCAATCTCTCTAACTCTTTCAACATTACATTCCATTAGAACATAATCAATTAAAAATAGATTATTTTTGTTTTTAATATCTTTTTTAGCACCATACTTTAACAACAATTTGAAAACTTCTATATTAGGATTTTTTACAGATAAAAAAAGTGCAGTATTTCCATAAAAATCTTTTTTTTCTAAATAGCAACCTGCTTTCAATAATACTTCACAAACTTCAGGAGAACCATATAAAGCGGTTGTACACAAAGGAGTATAACCACAAATAGAATCCTTTTTTTGAAAATCCACACCACAATCAATCAAAGTCTGCATAATTTCTGGATTGGGATTATAAGCTGCATAATGAGCAAATGTCATACCATCTATTTGATTTACACGTTTCACCGAAAGCCCATTTCTAATTAAGTATCTTATAAACTCAGGACTATCATGCAAAGCTGATGCATAAACGAGAGAATTATTACCATGTTTGTCTTTATCATCTAAGTCAGCGCCTTCTTCAATCATTTGTTTAATTTTTTCAAAAGGCTCATTTGCTACAATAGCCCAAATTAGTGGAGAATTGCTATAATCTGAATACTCTTTCAAAAAGTCTTTACAAGGTTTTTTGGAACTAGGTATCCTAAATTCAATACCACAAGGCATTATTAAAGTCATTTTTTACTTCCTTTTTGTTTTCCTGTTTTATAGATAATATAATGCTCTTAAATAAAGATTAGGTCATTTGAGAAATGACTCTTTATGCAATTAAGTTTTCAGTTAAGTTTTTATTCAAATATTATTATAAATATATTTAATTTTTTATCATCAAAAAAAAGCTGTAAAGTTGAGGAAAGATATAAGATAAAAGACCAAAACTTGAGATATAAGATTTAGGGAAAAGAGCGATGGAAAGAGGGATTAGGGGGAATGGGGAATGGAGGACGAGAATTGAGAATTGAGAATTGAGAGATAAGAATATTTTCTGGATTGCCACGCAGTCTTCGACTGCTCGCAATGACGATTTTGGCAGGTATTTGGGTCATAAAATGCCCCAATCCCTACTCTCTACTCTCTACTCTATGTCGCTCTTCGCTCTATTACTCTTTCTACTCAATCTTCTATCTTCATCTATGGTCTTCAATCTTATATCTTATTAATAGGTTTACATTGTAGTTAGTAGTTGTTGTTTTAATTGTTTTATTTAAGACCAAAAATTGAGATATAAGACCATAGATGGAGATATAAGAATTCCTTTTATCTTAAAATTTTACAATAACACCTAGAGCCGTATGGCTCTAAACAACCACACCAATCATAACCGAAAAATACAATAATTACTAACAAACAAGTTATTGCTAAAAGAATAAAATAATATTAGAATGTAGACAAGCTGTAACAAAAGGGAAAAAGAAAAATGTCTAGTAAAAAGCCGCTGCCTATAGGAACCGATATATTTGAAAAACTTATTACAAACAACTCTTACTATGTTGATAAAACAGGGTTAATAGAATTTTTGAAAGAAAAGAAAGGTGACGTCAATCTTTTCACCAGACCTAGACGTTTTGGTAAAACCCTTAATATGACCATGATGTATGAATTTTTCCGAATCGGTGGCAACCCTGAATTATTCAATGGCTTGAAAATATCTAAGAATAAGGCTCTTTGTGAACAATGGCAGAATCAGTTTCCGACTATTTTTATGACTCTTAAAGGGGTTGAAGATAATAACTTTGAAGGAGCAAGAGACCAACTTGTTATTTTGATTGAAAAAGCAGCTTCAAATTTTAAAAAATTGTTAGATAGTTCTAAATTGGATATATTTGAGAAAGAAAAATTAAAAAGCTTAATAGAATTGTCCAAAACAGAAAAAGGTTCACTAAACAAACTTATAACAAACAGTCTAAATACTTTATCAGAACTTATTTACAAACATTATGACAAAAAAACGATTTTCCTCATAGACGAATACGATGTTCCTTTAGACAAAGCAGAAAACAACGGTTATTTTAAAGATATGATTTCTCTGATTAGGGGAATGTTCAATAATGCTTTTAAAACCAACCCATATTTGGAAATGGCTATTCTTACTGGTTGCTTGCGAATTTCCAAAGAGAGCATTTTTACTGGGATGAACAATTTTCAGGTGTTTTCTGTTGCTGATGATCTTGCAAGTGAACATTTTGGCTTTACTCAGGAAGAAGTTAAAGAAATATTTGATTACTATGGAGTTTCAGAAAGATTAGATGACGCAAAAAAATGGTACGATGGCTACAGAATCGGAAGCAAAGACGTATACTGTCCTTGGGATATTATTCTTTTTTGCAGTGATTTAAGGGGAAAAATAGATATTTTCCCGAAAGCATATTGGGCTAACACCAGTGGGAACAGCATATTAAAGAGATTTCTGAAAGAAGCCAAAGATTCTACGAAACAGGAATTGGAAGAACTGGTTGCTGGCGGTGTTGTTTCTAAAAAAATCAAACAAGAGCTGACCTATCAGGACTTATATAAAACTATAGATAATATATGGAGCGTGCTTTACTGCACAGG
>CAJOQX010000085.1 GCA_905236865.1 Candidatus Rifleibacteriota bacterium | reverse complement strand
GTTCTTAACATCTTCCTGCTTCATTTTTTCGGTCTGACCGCCAATTGTTCTAGTATATTGAAGTTTGGTTACATAAAAATCCTTTTTACAGATTTCTTCTATAGCTTTTTCTATAAGTAATTTGCTGTCGTAATCCACATGATAAACATACTTATGATTAATCATTCCCCAAAGCTTTCTGAAATCATCTTTCTTGAAGTTTTCATTCAAGCCTCCATCTTCAACTTTTGGCTGATGAGCATTGTCGACCATATCATCAAATTGTTTCTTGTCGAAAACGCCCTGTAAATGCTTATGTATAAATTCGGAATAAGGCTCTAATTGTTCTGGAAGCTTTGCTAGCTTACCCGAAGCCGTATCTTCGCGATACTTTTCAGTAATATGCCCTGCCCTATCAACATAATTATTGCTTGTGCAATAATCATAAATCGCAACTGCCTCATGCATTGTAAGTTCATGTTTTTTATATGTGCCATCAGGTAGTTTATAAGCAACTTCCTTTTTATAGAAGAAATCTTCGCCAACTTCTGTTGGTCTGTCGTAAAGCACTTCTTTGATCTGCTTCTGCAACTCGCTCACAAAGCTTGCATAGCTTTCATTAGCAATTACAGTCAGACAATTTATATTATGGAAATCCCTATCGCAAGTTATGTAATCCATTCGGTTACCATCTTTGTCTAAGCAGATTCTCATACCCCTGCCAACTTCCTGACGTTTTCTAATAGTGCTGCTGCTATGTTTCAAAGTGCAAATCTGAAACACATTAGGGTTATCCCAACCTTCACTCAAAGCAGAATGTGAAAAGATAAACCTTACAGGTTCTTCAAAACTCAATAATCTTTCCTTATTTTTTAAAATAAGGTCATAAGCAGAAATATCATCGCTAGACTCTGCTCCACGACTGACAACCGAATCTATTTTGTGTCCTTTCTTGTCTATGCTGAAATAGCCTTTATGTGTCTTAGAAGCTTCTATTCCGTTCAAATATTCCATATAATCTGGGTCGAAAAGGTCTTTGTTTTCGTTCAAAATGTTTCTATATTCTTCCTCAAAAATCTCACCATATACACTGTTAATCTCATTGTCATTCTCATCATATTTTCTATATTTGGCGACTTCATCAATGAAAAAGAGAGAAAGCACTTTTATACCCTTTTTGAACAGTTTCTTTTCCATTTCAAAATGGGAACGAATGGTCTCTCTAATCTGTATTCTTCGCATATTAGCTTCTGTAGCATCACAAACAGCTTCACCAAGTTTTATTTCTTCACCGTTTGTAAAAATTAAAGCATTTCTAATAGCATCAATCTCGCTTACAACTAGCCCTTTATACTGTTCTAACCCTGATGTAGCAAAGAGACTGTCGTTTGCATTGATACTTCTAGTTTCACGTTTAATTCCGCTTGTATGCTTAACTTCCAAATTTAATCTAGCTACAGGCGGTTTATTCTTGCTTACCTTAATTTCTTCCAAAAACATATATGCACCTGTTCCAGGAAGATTCTTAACTTCAAAACCCTTAACCTTAATTTTCTTGACCAGTTTTTGATTATAGGCTTCCAAAGCATCTAACACGTAAATAGGATTATGCACTTCTTTGTGAGTTGCAGAATAATTCAAAATAAATAACGGTCGGAAATTCTTCAAAGCTTCTTGCGTAGACTTACCACCCATTTTCTGAGGTTCATCCATTATAAGAATAGGTCTGTTAGCTCGAATAACATCTATAGGTCTACGAGAATTGAAAGAATCCTGTTCTCCATAAATAATTCTGTTAGCCTTATTTTTACCACCTTTCCCTGAACTGTCTTCTTTAATGCTTGTATTGAACGCCTGAATATTGATAATCATTATGTTAATGCCATTATCAGTGCTGAAACGTTCGATATCATTCAGATTTTTGCTGTTATAAACAAAGACTTTTGCTTTTTTCTTGTAATAATCAAAGAAATGGTCTTCTGTCTGTTCAAGAGACTTTTTAACACCTTCTCTAATTGCAATTGAAGGAACAACTATAATAAACTTTGTCCAGCCATATACTCTGTTTAGTTCAAAAATGGTTTTAGTGTAAACATAAGTCTTCCCAGTTCCTGTTTCCATTTCAATATCAAGGGAACAGTTGCAGGTAAACTGATTTTCTATAGTTTCTCTGCCTGCAATTTCTTTTGAAGGGTTAATACTATTCAAATATTGGATATTATTGATATTTTCTTTTAAATTACTGGCTATTAGCCTGACTTCAGCATTTGAAACGCCAAGATAGTCTTCAACATCATCGAATAAGCCCTTGGCTTCAGGCTTTATCAAACCTTTATCCATAGTATAGAAAGTTGATTCACCTTCTATTTTTGGCTGACCTTTAAAAACATCTATAACAGCTTCAACAGCACGAGTTTGATAGGGTTGAATTTTAAATCTGAACTTCATAATAAACCTCAAAGAACTGTTATTTCTGTATCAGGACTTTCGATTCTGAAAATCTGTACTAAGTTAGCTAATAAAGAGTCATTTGAGAAACCGCTATCTCTAAATATTGCATGATAAGGCTTCAATTTTGCTATTTCTCTTATTACTTCTTCATTTATGCTTTCTTCAAAACAAGCTACAATATAATTATTGTTTACTTTGAATACCTTTTTATTTGAAATAGTGATTTCGTCAATTTTTGCGTCATAATCTGCACCTGCTATTTCTGGCATAGCTTGGAACAGCAAATCTAAATCTGTTCTGTCTTCTTTGATATTGCTTGTGTAAGAAAGTAAATCATCCTTTTTCAAGTCTCTTGGGCGATAGAAAACATCTTTCATGTTGCTACTATCAAGCCTTAACACCCTAAAACCGATGTCGAGTTGAGTATTTTGATCTGCCCCCACGCAGGTGGGGGAAGTGGCACGCAGTGCCGAAAGGGGTCTTCCTTTACAATCATCATCAAATAAGACCCCCTCAGTCTCGCTTTGCTCGCCAGCTCCCCCAGCAATGCCAGAGGCATTCTGGGGGCGCGTCTTTTTATATTCCTCCAAAATCTTCTTCCCTGCTCTGCGTATACGTTCTTTACCTATTTCACAGATATTTTTATAACCAGCTTTATAAGCTTCACTCTTTTCATCACAGGGCTCAGGAAGCTGAACCATAATAAACTTACGATGTCCGCCATCTTCGGCATTTAACTGCATTACAGCGTGGGCGGTGGTTGCTGAGCCTGAGAAGAAGTCGAGGATAATGGAATCTTTATCAGAAGCTATTTTACATAAATGTTTTAATAAATCTACAGATTTTGGATATGGAAAAGCATTTGTTTCCATAATAGAATTAAAATCCAAAGTTCCTTGCCCGTTTGAAAAATCTATTAAAGCTCTATAAGGAATACTTCTTTCATATTCATTTCCATTATTATCTACAAACTGATATTGTTTTATATAAACCTTCCAACCACTTGAGGATTGCTTAAAAACTATATAGTCATTTTTTAAACCCCATAAAAACTTTTCTTTACTCCATCTCCAAGTATTTGGTTTACCAAATTTTCCACTGGAATAAATAATTGTTTTATCAGGAGTTTCAATTGGGTAATCCATTTTTTCAGAATACGAACCCTTATAATCCAAATCTCTTAAATAATAACGTCCTCTTTTATTAACATACTCATCTGATAGTCTATATTTTGCATCAGAATTAGTATCAACTGGCTCTTTATTTATTTTACAAGACGAATAATTTTTACAATAACAAAGAATGTAATCAAACTCAATCGCAATGTTTGAGCTATCGTGACCACTACCAGCCTTATTTTTACGAACAAACGTAGCTATAAAATTATCTCTACCAAATATTTCATCACATATTTTAGTTAAATTAACCAACTCTACATCATCTATACTAATAAAAATTACGCCATCATCAGATAGTATATTTCTAGATTTAATCAATCTAGGATACATCATAGAAATCCAATCAGAATGAAATCTAGGATTCCCTTCTGTATTTTCTTTAAATTGTCTTAAACCGTTTTCATCGACTTGACCACTTCTTATTTTATATTCTTTTTCACTAATAGAATAATCATCTGGATAAAGAAAACTATCAGTCCCAGTATTATAAGGTGGATCAATATAAATCATCTTTACTCTACAACAATATTTTGGTTCTAATATTTTTAAAACATCTAAATTGTCTCCTTCAATATAAAGATTATTTGTATTGTTAAACAAAAAATCATCTTTCGTATTTTCACCTTTAATTGGTCTTAAAGTCTTAGTAGTTCCATCTTTTGCAAGTATAATTGCCTCTCTTTTTCCAGGCCAGGTAAATTGATAGCGTTCTTT